>CBFGYX010000365.1:0-2700 GCA_965653075.1 uncultured bacterium | reverse complement strand
CGCTCTACCATGCCCTTCACCACCAATCAGCCATCCTGCTCCTTCCAAGGCGAAACCGGCGCATTCAGCGAGCTTGCCGTTGAGGCATTGTTCGACGGCGCGCGGCCGGTGGCCACGCCGTCATTTGAGGGTGTGTTCGCCGACGTATCGTCCGGCAAAAGCGATCGCGGGGTCATCCCCATCGAAAACTCGCTCTTCGGGAGCGTCCACATCAACTACGACCTCCTGCGTGAGCACGAACTGCGGATCGTCGGCGAGGTGAAGATCCGCATCCGTCATTGCCTGCTGGGGATGGACGGTGCGACGACCGGCTCGATCCGGCAGGTACATTCGCATCCACAGGCGCTTGGCCAATGCCGAACGTGGCTTCGCGAGAACCTGCCCGGGGCAGAGGATGTGCCGGCATACGACACGGCGGGCGCGGCGCGGATGATCGCCGCGATGGGCGTCAACGACGTCGCCGCGATTGCCAGCGAGCGCGCGGCCGCCGAGTACGGACTGACCGTTCTGGCGCGGGGCATCGAGACGAATCCGAACAACTACACGCGATTCCTGGCGCTGGCGCGTCCGGAGGACGTCTCGGCCGATCGCGTCGATGGTCAGACCTACAAGACCACCATCCTGTACTCGCTCAAGTCGAATGTGCCGGGTGCGCTGTTCAAGACACTCGCCGTTTTCGCGCTGCGCGATGTCGACCTCATCAAGATCGAAAGTCGTCCGCTCGTGGGGCAGCCGGGTCAGTATCTCTTCTACATCGATGTGGACGGCCATGCCGACGACGAGCACCTGCAACGAGCGATCGGCCATCTCGGTGAATTGACCACCTCACTCACGATTCTCGGATCGTATCCTACGGGCGCGACGATCGAATAGCGCAGCCTTACACGCGACTATCGTACCTTCGGCTAAACGTTCACCAGCACCGCACTCACGAAACCGTGGCGTTATCCTATACGATTTCTGAAGGACTGGCCGGATTCCGGCGAGCGAGCTTCGCCGTTGTGGCCTCGACGAGCGCTATGGCCGTCTCGCTGGTGATGATCGGGCTGTTCATTTTTGTTGGATACATGGCGCAGCAGGTGTCGAACTGGTTGCGGCAGCGGGTGGGGGAGGTCGAGCTGTTCATCGATGATCGGGCCGACGAACGGACGATCGAAATGCTGCAGCAGCGGGCGGGTGCGCGGCCCGGTGTGGCCGAAGCGCTCTTCGTCTCGCAGGAAGAGGCGCGCGAGATCTTTCGAGCAGAGTTCGGCGACGAGGCCGATGTGTTCTCCGATACGCCGTTCCTGCCGGCGTCCATAAAAATCCGCGTGCAGCCCTCGTATGCAAATCCGGATAGCCTGCAAACCCTCATTGCCGACTTCGGCACCTGGAATCGCGTCGACGAAGTGGTATTCAACCAACCCTTGCTCGTCAAGGTGCAGCAGAACCTCCGCCTGCTGACGACGATCGGACTGATACTCGGCGTCGTGGTCGTACTCGCGGCGATCTTCCTCGTCGCCAACACCATCCGCCTGACGATCTACGCCCGTCGATTGCTCATCCGAACGATGAAGCTCGTCGGTGCGACCGATCGGTTCATCCGCGGACCGTTTCTCGTCGAAGGCATCGTCCAGGGGTTCATTGCCGGCGTTCTTGCGGCCGCGATGTTGTGGGGGATATACCGCCTGATGCTCGTGTATCTGCCCCAGCTCGAACTCGCAGCCGGCATCCAGCTCATCCTGTTCGGGCTGATCATTATCGGGCTCGGTGTCATGTTGGGGTGGGTGGGCTCGTACTTCGCTGCAAAGCGCTTTATCCGGCGCGTATCGTTGCATTAACGATTGCTTTGGCGCTTGCCGCCGCGGACGGATCGGGCGATATTATTTCGTGGGATGCTCAAGCCCGGCGCGCGGGTTCTTATCAGGCCGAACGACGCATCCCTCACAATGATAATCCGCGAAACGACTCTGCGATAGCCATGCGATCCATCACCTTATCCCTCCTGATCTTCTTCGTTCTGATCTCGGGCTGCCGTACCGAGCGTGAGGACATCGTCCTGGGCGACGCCGACGAGCTCATCGTCGGCCAGCGCGAAGTGCAGGATTCATCGACGCGCGGTGTCGACCCCGGCAACCGAACCATCGTCCTCTCCGGTTTCAACGGTGATATCGAGTTGAGGGGAAGTAACGACCCGACGGCTCGGCTGGAGTTCATCCGCCGGGCACGAGGTGCCACCGATGAGCGCGCGCAAGAAGTACTGCAGTCCGTGGAGATCGATGAATCCGGTACCGACGATTCGTATCGTTTCGCGATGACGACGAGCGATCCGGCGCGAAGCGCGGTGGACGTTCGCGGGACCGTCCCCGTAGGCTCCAGTCTGAACATCGAGCTTCAGTCGGGCCACATATCCATCGTGAACGTCGACGGACCCATCGACATCACGAACGAGAACGGTGGGATCGAGGTTAGCGGGGCATCGCAGCGGATGAACCTGAACACGCGCAACGGCGACATCGCGTTTGACATGCGCATGATTCCGCCGGAAGGAAACGTCGTCGCCGAAACGCGCAATGGATCCATCGAGGCCGGACTTCCCACGAGCGCTTCATTGCGGGTGGATGCTCGGACTTCGGTCGGCGACATTTATGTCTCCGGCCTGGCTTTCGAGAACCGGCGCCTCGACCGGCGGCAGGCGGGAGCGCGTTTCTCGGCGCAGCT
>CBFGYX010000364.1:0-2708 GCA_965653075.1 uncultured bacterium | reverse complement strand
ACCGTATACAGCCGCAGCCGCTTAAGGTAATCGCTCACATCTTTCGGATGAAAGTTGTTCACGCGCACATTACTTGTGCGCCCTTTATAGTACGTGTCGCCGCCAATAGTCAGCGTCACGAAATACGTTCTCGGCGTATCCAGCGCCTCAGCGCTGATACGGCCGACAACGTTGTGCCGGTTGCGTGCTTTGCACGTCCGGCAGTTGCCGCACATGACCGTGACTTGCTCGATTCCAATCGAGCCGTCATCGGCCACGAATTCGCGCATGAGCCCTGCGGGTTCGTAGCGCGATTCACACGGCAACCACCTATCGGCCCAATGTTTCGGAAGCCCGTCCCGCCTTAGCGGCTCAGCCTTCCGAACTTTCTTCGGCCGAATCCGTCGCGGTAGTCGCGTCATCGCCGGCGCTCTCCGGTTGATCGTCAAAGACGCTCTCCCCGCGCGCGAACTGCCATTCGCGCGCAGCCCGGAAGATCGTCGGCTCCATGCCGCAACACCGCTTGTGCAACTGCACGTCCGCCGTGCCGTCGCCGTGCAGATGCACCACCGGCGCATAGTCGCGGAGAGCTGCAAACAGCAGGAAGCTGTCCAGCTCAGCGCCTTCGGCGTCGACGACTGCGCGGATGATCTCGGCAACCTCGACCCACGGCCAGTCACGCCGCCATTGGCATAGCGTGACCTTGACGAGTTTCGTCCGTGGTTGAGGTGGTGACGGGTTCGCCCTGGCGGCGTTGCCGCTAGGGCTTACACCCTTCCCCGGCAGCTCGGTTGTCACCGAACGTGACGCATCTCGTCATCCCGTGTCGGGATGAACTCGACGCGCCGGCCGAGAATGCTGTCCAGATCGCGAAAGCACGTCGCCGGGTTCCAATACATCCCGTGCGACTGATGCACGAACCTTTCGCGCTCCACGTATACGAACGCCAGAGCCGCCACCGGCCCCACATGGGGCTCCGGCAACGTGCAGAGCATCGCCAGCACGTCGCCCGGCAGCAGCTCGGCGCGGATGATGTAGCTTTCCCCGTACAGGTTGCTGTTAGCCAGCAACCCCGGCGTCAGCCGCTCGGCGTATTCCCAAATGCCGTCCGGTCTCACGACCTCCGGGCATTCGTGAAACGTGGTGGCGGTTTTCCAGAACCGCTGCACGGCCGAGCTAGGCCACATCGCCGGCCGGTCAAAGATCGCTCGATCTCTTTTCCGAATCGAGCTGGCAAACGCGCAGCGTTCAGCCGTCGTGATGTAGCCGAGACCGTCGATTCCGTCGCCCATGGCGACGATCTCGACTCCGACTTTCCGCGCCCGGTCAAGCGCTCACACGCGCCCGGTCGCCGGCCTCACCAGTAAACGCATATACGTTTCGGCCGATCACAAATTGTTTCACTACCGGGAAACACCCGGCATCGGCCTTCGGCCTCGCCTGTTTCACCGTCAGGAAACGGGCGCTCTTGTCAGAGGCACCCAAATCGGCCTAGCCATGCGTTGCCGGCTAAGACCGATTCCGAGGCACGCGCGCTGCTAGGGCTCTCGCCCTGGCGCGCGCTACGAGCCCCCGGAAATGTCAAACGCCGGCCCGAGGGACTGCCATCCCGTGGCCGGCGTTTGGTTTGGTCAAAGCGAGACGTTAGACCCCGTCACGCTGCGACACTGGAGATAGGGCTAAAGCCCCCTCCCGGTCAAGACGACCAGCACAAGGATGCACTCCCCCGGTTCACAGAACCTTGCAACGGGGACTGCCATCAATGCCTGTCGAATTTAACCAACACCCGGACGACATCGTCGCGGACTATCTTTTCGAGCTTGAGGAAGCACACCCGGACCCGGCCTCATGGCCGTGCCCGACTGTGCAGCAGATCGCAGAGGCCACCGGCCTTGCGATGAACACCGTCCGCCGCCAGCTAAAGCGGCTCAGAGCGGACGGCGACATCGACGGCCGATTCCGGCTCATCGATAGGGACGGCATCATCTACAGCCGAGGGGCAGAGTGATGACGACCGACCCCCTCACCCCGAAAAGACGCAAGCCCCGGCGCTCGACGAGATCGCCCGCCGAGGCAAAACGCGTCCTCCAATGGATGGACGACTACAAGGCCGAACACGACCGCGAACCGTGCAACCACGAGATCGCGGCGTTCATGGGGAAGTCCGTCAGGACTGTCGGCAACTGGAAAGCATGGTTCAAGACCAACGGCCTCGCCAGCTTCACCCGTCAATGTGTCTCGGCAGGCCGATCCAAATTGGAGACCGTTTCCCGGTGCAAGGTGCACTGGGAAACAGTCAGGGAGAAGCTCTCCACCTACCGCCAGCGTCTTGTCACGCTGCGCGCCAAGACACAGCGCTGGATGAGCGAAGCCGCCGTTTTACGTCGGGCAATTATTTCCAGCCAGCCAGCCCTTTACACAGAAAGATTTCTTTCTCCGCTGCACGTCCCAGTTACCATGGTCCGTGCAGCACAACCGCTACTTGCCGGCTCCATATGGGAGCGGACCAATCAGCGGCTCGATGAGCGCCGCCGACGATGACCGCGACGGCCTAAAAAGGGCTTTTGAGGGTAGATGAGGCCGAAGGCGACCCCTGCGGGCCGGGCTCTATCGCCTGCGGCGACTCAACCGCGCGTGCGCGTTTTCGCCATCCGGTAACGATCCCTGTCGCCAGAGAGCCGGCCGCTTCGCTTGGTCGAACCGTCTAGGGCTGCGCAAGCTACGCCCTG
>CBFGYX010000363.1:0-2708 GCA_965653075.1 uncultured bacterium | reverse complement strand
GACGGATTTAGCGCCGCGCACGGCCGCTTCACCCATCCGCTGCCGCAGCTCTTCGTTGACCGCCGGCGAGGGCGACTCTTCCAAAAGCTTCTGGTGCCGCCGCTGGATCGAGCATTCGCGTTCGCCGAAGTGGATCACGTTGCCCTTGCCGTCGCCCAGCAGCTGGATCTCGACGTGGCGGGGCTTCTCGATGAACTTCTCGAGATAGACGTCGCCGTTGCCGAAGGCCGCCTCGGCCTCCTGGCGCGCGCCGTTGAACTGCCGCGCGAGTTCGTCTTCCGACTTCACCACGCGCATTCCGCGGCCGCCGCCACCGGCCGATGCCTTGACCATGACCGGGTAGCCGATCTCTGCCGCGATCTTCCGCGCCTCGCTCACGCTCGAGATCACGCCGTCGGATCCCGGCACCACCGGCACACCCGCCTTGCGCATCGTCTCTTTGGCCAGGCTCTTGTTGCCCATCAGATCGATGGTGCGCGGCGAGGGGCCGATAAACTTGATGTTATGGTCGGCGCAGATGGCGCTGAACTCGGCGTTCTCCGACAGGAACCCGTAGCCCGGGTGGATGGCGTCGGCGCCGGTTACCTCGGCCGCCGCAATGATGCGATCCGGACGCAGATAACTGTCTTTTGACGGCGGCGCCCCGATGCAGACGGCTTCGTCGGCAAAGCGCACGTGAAGTGCATCGCGATCGGCCGTCGAGTAGACCGCAACCGTCTGCAAGCCCATCTCGTGGCAGGTGCGGATGACTCGTAGCGCGATCTCGCCGCGATTGGCGATGAGTACCTTGTTAATCACAGAAGGAAGTCGTTCACAGCAAAGCGTTCCGGCCGCGGAATCAGTTTTCCACGACGAAGAGATCCTGGTCGAACTCGACCGGCTGTCCATCTTCCACCAGAACCTTGACGATGGTGCCTGAAACTTCAGACTCGATCTCGTTCATCAGTTTCATGGCTTCGATGATGCAGAGCACATCGCCAGGTTTAATCGTATCGCCGACGTCGACGAACGGCGCGTCGTCCGGCGACGGACGACGATAGAAGGTGCCGACGATCGGGGCTTTGACCGTTGTCTGATTGGCCGCTGCGGCGGGGGTTTCAGGCTCGGGTGCGCTGGGAGCCGGGGGCGGTGCGTATGGCTCGGCGGCTGCCGCGGGCGGCGCGGCCGGCTGAGGCACCGCGAACTGGTAGGCCTGCGGCACCGGCGGCGGATATCCCGTCTGAAATCCGAACGAAGGGTTGTACACCGGCGGCTGCACCGTCACGGTCGGCGAGTGCTTGCGCACCACGACCTTGAAATCGTCCTCCTCGAACTCGACTTCCGATACGTCGCTCTCGGCAACGATCTTGAGGAGCTCCTTGATTTTGGAAAGATCCATACCTGGGTGGTTGCAAAAGATGTCGCGTGGAGGTGCTATGCCGTCGTCACGCGGGTCACGTAGTCGCCCGTTTCGGTGTTAACGCGGATGACATCCCCTTCGTTAACGAACAGCGGCACCTGAACGGTGGCGCCGCTTTCGAGCACGGCAGGCTTCGTTGCCCCGGTGGCGGTGTCTCCCTTCAGTCCGGGCTCGGTCTCCGCGACCGCCAGTTCGACGTTGGTCGGAATCTCCGTGGTCAGCGGCTCCTCCAGCTCAGCGTGAAAAAGGATGTCGACAGTCGAGCCTTCTTTGATGTATTCACGGCGGTCTACCTGATCGGCCGGCAGCGAAAACTGCTCGTAGGTCTCTTCATTCATGAAGTGCAGACCCAGGTCGTCTTCGTAGAGATACTGATGCGGTCGCCGCTCCACACGCGCCGTTTCAACTTTCTCGCCGGCACGGAAGGTGTTCTCGAGCACGCGTCCGGTGCGAACGTTCTTGAGCTTCGACCGCACAAAGGCGCCGCCTTTGCCCGGCTTCACGTGCTGGAACTCGATAATGGTCCAGAGTTCGTTGTTCCGAACGAGCGTAAGGCCGTTTCTGAAATCACTCGTATCCGCCATATTTCGTCCAAATACTACAGTTTAGGGCCGGGCAATATAGTCTGACCGGCGTTCCCGTGTCAACGCGCGGCGCCGCTGAGCAGGGCCTCGCTACGCTGGTTAGCCCATAAGTACGGCATCAGGCGCCTGTGCTTCCCCCCTCACAGACATTTCATTGCCGCCGACGCACATTGCCACTCGTCGCGCCGGCGCCGCAGAGGGGCGCTATCGTCGAAAGCGCCGGATGATCATGTCGATATCCGTCTCGCTGAGGCCCTTTTTATTCGCCGGCCTCTGGTCGATTTGTTCGGCAGATTTTGTGGGGATGCCCGGCTTCGCCGTTTCCCGTGGCTCTGCTTTTGCAGCCGCCGAGTTTGTTTTTGTGGGAAGGGCGCTGCGTTCCGACGCCGACGGCGCGTTGCCGGCCCGCGCTCGAAGGCGCGCATCGATCTCATCCATCCATGAGCGCGTCTGCCCTTTCTGACGTGAATTGCCGTGCGCGTAAGTGGATTTCGTCTGGTCCGTCCTTCCATCAGGCGTACGTCTCCCTCCAACAGCCGGAGACGACGTCAAGGTGGTCGGGTGAATCGGGTTCGTTTCGAAGGCCACTCGTTTTACGTTGAGCAGGTGCATCGGCGAGACGTTGTCGCTGATGATCGAGCCGCCGAGGGTGCCGGGGCCGAGCGTCATCGCGGGGAACAGCCGATTCGTGTAGCCGACCGACCCGAGCGCCGCCACGCTGTTCA
>CBFGYX010000362.1:0-2712 GCA_965653075.1 uncultured bacterium | reverse complement strand
GTGCGGCCGAGCGTGGGCCGGAAGACGAGACAGGCGCTGATGCCGATCCGGAGCCACAGGCACATCAGCCGTTTGAAGCTACGCCGCCGGTTGAATCATCTACGGATGCCGCTGTTGAGGATGCTGTGGTTGATGATGATGTGGTTGATGATGCCATGGTGGATGACGAGCCGGCCGCCGCACCTCCGCAGGAATACGTTGCCGAGGAGCCTGTTGGTAAGGAGCCTGTTGGTAAGGAGCCTGTTGGTAAGGAGCGTGTTGTTGAAGAGCATGTTGTTGAAGAGCCTGTAGTTGCGGAAGAGGCTGTTGCGGCCGAGCGGCCTGCGGATGCGGTGCCTGACGCGCCGATCAACGAAGCGCTGGTACAGGAAATCCGCCGCAAGGACCGCGTCGTGGCGATGCTCCTCCGCAAGGAGATCGTAACCGAGCAGCACGTGGCCAACGCGCAGCGCGAGCGCGAGCGGCAGGGGCGCAAGGAAGTGTTCTGGCGGGTGCTGGCGTCGTTGTCCGACGTCGACACCGATGCTGTGTACCTCGAAGCGGCGCGCGTGTATGCGTTCAAGACGGCCGAGCTCGGCGACGGCGGGTTCGACAACGATTTTGCGCGCTCGGTGATGGAGACCTTCCCCGAGGACAAGCGCGATCAGCTGCTGAAGCTTCGGGTGCTGCCGTATCAGGCCGAGATGGAGGCCCAGACGGGCGCCATCAAGCTTGTCTTTGCGACCCACGACCCGACGCGGCCCGAGGTGCACCGCGTGATGCAGGATCTGCGCCTGGAGCGTTTCGAGTTGCGGTACGCGCCCGAGTCGATCGTGCGGGCGTTCGTGGCGGAGGCGTTCCCGAGGAAGAACGAGTACCTCGAGCGCATGAGCGACGGCGGGATGCGCTTTGACCTGGGGGCGAGCTTCGACGATCAGTCGCAGCTGATCGACGAGGACGCGCTGGAGGCCGAGATCAGCCGGTCGAGCCTCATCAACCTGTTCGAGGCGACGCTTGTTGAGGCGGTGCGGCGGGGTGCGTCGGACATCCACATCTATCCGAACGCGCAGAAGCACATTGAAATCCACTTCCGCGTGGACGGCCGCCTGGGCCACTGGCACACCGAGGAGAAGGTCCACCCCGAGGCGCTGCTGGCGGTGATCAAGGACAACGCGATGAACGTGGACCGTTTCGAGCGCGATTCGGCGCAGGACGGGTTCATCCAGCGTTGGATCGACGACGCGCTGATTCGATTCCGCGTGTCGGTGCTCCCCATTGCCAACGCGGCGCAGGAGCTGCGGTCAGAGAGCATCGTGATCCGTGTGCTCGACGACCGGAAGGTGATCACCGACCTGAAGAAGCTGGGCCTGCTCGATGTGGCGCTGGAGCGCTTTGAGATGGCGATCCGGCAGCCCCACGGCATGGTGATCCTGACGGGTCCGACCGGCTCGGGTAAGTCGACCACGCTCGTGGCGGCGATGCACCAGGTGGTGACGCCCGAGGTGAACGTGCTGACGGTGGAGGACCCGGTCGAATACATCATCCCCGGCGTGCGGCAGATCAAGCTGAACCATAAGCTCGGACTTGAGGAGGCGCTGCGCGCGATCCTGCGGCATGACCCGGATGTGGTGATGGTGGGCGAGATGCGCGACCGGCAGACGGCCGACCTTGCCATCAAGCTGGCCAACACGGGCCACCTGACGTTCTCGACGCTGCACACGAACGATGCGCCGAGCGCGATATCGCGGCTCTACAAGATGGGCATCGAGCCGTTTTTGATTGCGTACGCCATTAACATGGTGGTGGCGCAGCGGCTGATCCGCACGCTATGCCCTGCATGCAAGACGCTCGACCGAGACCCCGACCCGGTGATGCTGAAGAAGCTCGGATTTACGGACGAGGAGATCGCGAACACGCCGATTTACCAGACCGGCCACGATCCGCATTGCCGATCCTGCAAGGGGATGGGCTACAAGGGCCGCCGCGCGGTGACCGAGGCGCTGTATTTTTCGCGGCCGATCCGGCACATGATCGTTGAGGCGCAGAACATGATCGACGAAGCGGCGATCCGGAAGCTGGCTGAGAAGGAGGGGATGTTGACGCTGCGCGACTCGGCGCGGCAGATCGTGCTGATGGGCGAGACGTCGGTCACGGAGATGATCCGCGTGGTGACGACGGAGTCGTGATAATTGGTTGTTTGTTTTTGGTTATTGGTTTTTGGTGGCGTGTCCGCCGTGTAGCGACGGGGCATGTTCCGTCTGTACGGGGATGGCGGGTTCCAGAGGTCACATCCGTAGGGGCGAAACATCCGGCGTGATTGGTACCATGCGCGTCAACGATTATGATGCCGGAGATGCCTTGTCCGTCCGGTGGGCCTGTCGCCGGCTGTCGCGACCAGCGAGCGCAGACGTGCGCAATTTTCGGCATTGCGTGTGTTGGCGCGATCGCCCCTCCCCTTGATCCCCTCCCCGTCCAGGGAGGGGACGGGTGCTGTTTTCTTTGCGGGTGGCGATATCCTGAACGGTCCGGGCGATGCCTCTCGTGTAACAATCGCCCAACCGAATGGTGCCGGCGTGCACTGCGATCGATTGCGCTGCGGACGACGGATGCATCGCCCCTACGGGTGCCGGAGTTTTATGGTCGTGGTAATCCGTGGGATCGGGCGATGACGCCGTCTTGAACGAACGGGCGGTCGCCCCTCCCCTTGATCCGCTCGCCGTCCGGGGAGGGGAC
>CBFGYX010000361.1:0-2715 GCA_965653075.1 uncultured bacterium | reverse complement strand
GGGAGATGACCGCGTGATGATTGGCGCGCGCGAAACATACGAGCCGCGCTGCCGCGCCTGCTTCCGCCCGACGCCGCAAGAAGCCACGGGGCGCGCCGACGAGATGCCGAGGCGGCAACAGGCTGCCGGCGCCGACAAGACTCCATCCTAACGAATACAGATCGCGCCATGTCTGCGCAACGCTACCTTGTTTCCGCCCGCAAGTACAGGCCAAAGATCTTTGACGACCTGGTGGCGCAGGATCATGTGGCCGAAACGCTCAAGAACGCACTTCGATCAGACAGGCTGGCGCATGCTTACCTGTTCTCGGGGCCGCGCGGCGTCGGCAAGACCACGGCCGCCCGCATACTTGCGAAGGCGATCAACTGCACGGCGCCGGCCGGTGAGCGGAAGGACGGCGTGGAGCCCTGCCTGAAATGCGACTCATGCCGTGCATTCGAGGAAGGCCGCAACCTGTCGATTTTTGAGATCGACGCCGCATCCAACAACAAGGTTGAGGATATGCGGGAGCTGCGGGAATCCGTCCGGATTCCGCCGCAGGGCAGCCGCTGGAAGGTGTACATCATCGACGAAGTACACATGCTCACCAACCAGGCCTTCAACGCGCTCTTGAAGACGCTTGAAGAACCGCCTCCGCATGTTCTGTTCATATTCGCCACGACCGAGCCGCACAAAGTGCTGCCGACGATTCAGTCCCGCTGCCAGCGGTTCGACTTCAAGCGGATCCCCATGCAGGAGATCGTGCAACAGCTTGAGGTCATCTGCCGGGAGGAGAACATCACGGCCGATGAGGAATCGCTCATCCTGATCGCGCGCCGTGGCGACGGCGCGATGCGCGATGCCCTGTCGGTATTCGATCAGGCGGTAGCATTGTGTGGGACGGACCTCAGCTACCGTGAGCTGACGCTGGCGCTCGGGGTGGTCGAAGTCGACATGTACTTCGAGGTCACGGATGCGGTGACGGCGCACGACAGCGCCGCGATGCTGCGCCTCGTCGACCGCGTGGTATCCGCCGGGCACGATCTGCAGGAGTTCACAGCCGGCCTGGCCGAGCATGTCCGCAATTTGCTCGTCGCCCGGTCCACCGGCGAGGCATCGCTCATCGAAGCGGCCGAAGCCTTGCGCGAGCGATTCGCACGGGATGCAGATAATTTTGAGGAAGCCGACCTCCTGCGGATGCTGACCATCGTGTCGGACGCCGAGTCTGAGCTTCGGACCAGCACGCACCCGCGGCTCCGCGTTGAGTTGGCCTTACTCAAAATGGCGGCGCTGACGAGCACCGTCGATATCCACAAGATCCTCGCGCGGCTCGATGACCTTCCCGCCGGTGATCAGAGCGGGCGCCCCATTCCCAAAAAACCCGAAGCGCGATCGACACCACGTGACGACCGGGGACAGGACGACGGCGGCCAGACCGTACAGACGCCGCCTCCGGCTCCGCCGCCCACGCCGCAATCAGCACCACGCCGGACACCTCCGCAACCCCGGCAGACCGATACCAATGTAGACGACATCCGATCACGAGTCTTCAACACACCTGCGTTGAAGCTGCCGAAGCGCGGCGACCAGGGTGAGGCATCCGCGGGTGGAAGGCCCGAAGGCGACGGGGCGGACGTCGGCGTTGAGGATGTTCCATCGCCCGTACTGGATGACGTGACCAGCAGTTGGCCGAACGTCGTCGCGGCGTTCGCTGATCAACCGCGACTTTCGGCCTTGATCCAGCACGCTCGGCCCGTCCATTTTTCAGGAGGAGAGCTTCAGATTGACGTCCCGACCGATTTCTATCGTCAGTCGCTCGTCTCCGCCGAGCAGATGCTGCAATCCGTGCTGACAAACGTCACAGGAGCTTCGATTACATCGCTCTCGTTCCAGGTCAATCCGGAGATGCAGGCCGACGACGATGCAGAAACCGCCGGCACCGTCGATCCGTACGAGTATCTGCAACGGCGACGTGCCGACAACGAGGTTTTGCAGATCCTTTTCGAGGAATTTGGGAGCGACATCTCGCACTAAATCAAGCCATACGGCGAGAAAATCCGATTCCTTGATTCATACGACTACGTAGTTGGTAAGAACATGAACGATGGGATGAATATGGCCGACATGTTCGGCCGCGTCATGGATATGCAGCGAAAGATCGCTGAGGTCCAGGAGTCACTGGCATCCAAGACGGCCACGGCTGAAGCCGGCGGCGGCATGGTCAAAGTCACCGCAAATGGCGCGCAGCGTGTCACCGCCATCAAGATCGAACCCGATGCCGTCGACCCGAACGATCTGGAACTGCTCGAAGATCTGATCATCGCCGGTGTCAATAAGGCGCTCGAAGAAGCGTCGAACGTCGCGCGGGAGGAGATGAACAAGGCGGCCGGCGGCATGCTTCCCCCCGGCTTCGACATGAGCAAATTCGGCCTTTGATGCGTACGGACCGGCCCGTCCGTTTACTCCCTTCCAACCCTCAGCGCCACCTCTCGGCGCGTCCACCGATGCGTTTCCGGGGCAACCCGGGCTGTGTGCATGCACCTTTCGTCTGAATCTGTTGAGATCCTCGTCGAGCAGTTTACGAAGCTCCCGACGATCGGCCGCAAGACGGCTCGCCGGCTCGCAGCCTATGTGCTCAAGATGTCCAAAGAAGATGTTGTTGCGCTTGCCGAGGCACTTGTAGCCGTCAAGGAGGGCGTGCAGCATTGTTCGATCTGCTTCAACGTTACCGACACC
>CBFGYX010000360.1:0-2728 GCA_965653075.1 uncultured bacterium | reverse complement strand
CTCCTTCATCTGGAGCTCGATCAGGGCGTTGTCGCGCTGGGCCTCCATCGCGCTCGACTGGTGCACGAGGCTCGCGCCCGACGGATCGAGCCCGACCAGACGCCAGCCGCTCGGCCAGGCGCGGGTTGATGGTCTCAAGCTCAGTCTGAATGCGCTCGTAAGATGCCTCCTTCATCTGGAGCTCGATCAGGGCGTTGTCGCGCTGGGCCTCCATCGCGCTCAACTGGTGCACGAGGCTCGCGCCCGACGGATCGAGCCCGACCATACCGGTGCGCTGCTTGTAGTTGGCCAGCCGTTCTTCGGCTTCATCCAACTCGGCGCGCCGGGTCTCCTGCAGACCTTCCAGAAACTCTCGTGACTGCGCCATGAACGTCCGGCTCGCGTCCTGAGTCTGACGAACGTACTCCTCGGCGTATAAATTAGCGAGTAGTGCGGCCTCCCGAGGATCAGTGCTCAGGCCCGTCACGCGTAGCGCGCTGGCCTCGCGCGTTGCCGCCGAGAATGACACGCTTCCCCGAGGCGGGTACGTCAGCGGATTCGGTGTCCCGACGGAGTCCTGCCGCTCGACCGCCTCAAGCAGCCTCTTGTTGACGCGCTGGGCGATAGCATGCGACGACTGAATCAGGAATAGCTCGCCGGCGAGCGAACGGTTGTTCATCGCGAACACGTTCTCACCGGGGTTGACACCCGACGCCATCTGCATCGAGTTGGTCGCGCGGGAGAGGTTGACCATCACCAGCGCCGATGAACGATACTCCGGCGGACGCGTGAGCGCATATGCAGTTGCGCCTGCCGCGATGATCAGAAACGTCAGGATGACCGTCCACCGGCGCCGAAACAGCACGTCGAGCATTTGCTCAAGCTGCTGCTTATTGCCGCCGCCGTCATACTGCGCACCGCCTGCAGCAGGCAGAAGCCGAGGATCACCCGACCCATTCAAGTACAGCTCGTCTTTCATAATGTCTATAGGTTTACAACGAGCGGCCGTTAAGCCATGGAGGTCGAAAAATCCGCATCATGTATGAGTCTCTCATGCTCCGTGGAATACCGCCTTGATCATCTTTCGGAGCATACGCCAGACCTGAGCGATGCATTCACCCCTCATATTATGACTCGTTCAGATATCGATGACCCCACCCAGATGACGAAGAAGCGAGTAGAGGACGTATCGAGAGCGGTTTATCAAGGTATCCTGTGTCTGGAGATGGAAGCGCGCGCGTTGCCGCCAGTCGAGCAGGTCCTCGTAACTATGTTGTAGGTTGCTGAGAGCCAACTCCGTTAGGGAAAGGATGTAGGGCTTCTTCTCGATCTGCTCGAGGACGTGATCCGGTACGGGCGCATCGAGCAGCACACGGGAAAGATGGAGCCCATGATGCAGAATCCGCTCTCCGCGAATCGCTTTGGCATACGTCGCAACCCGATCCCAGTCGAGATCCGTGTGAGCCCGTAAATGCTCGGCGATGTCGCAGACGTATTTTAGCTGATCCCACCTGTTTTTAACCCCGTGGAAGCACAGAAGGATCAATGTGTCTTCGACGGAAAATGTTGGGATATGTCCGCCCCCGACTTCGACGGTGCGGCCACGCTCTCGTAGCACCTCGAACGGGGTATCGAAGTGATAGCCCGGCGGCATGACGTCGGTATGGACATCCAGCCCGGCCCGGCGCTCCGGGTTGACAAACGAGATCTGCTTCGACAGTGCGATGTAGGCGCGGCGCTTTGCCGGCGTCAGCTCGACCATCCGCTGCGCGAGCTGATAGCCGATGTCGGGCAGGAGGGCCGAGAGGCGGTCAAGATCGTCGGGCCGGATCAGCAGGTCGATGTCGACACTGCCCCGCAAGGAAGTATTCTTATAAGCGTCCTGCCCGAGAACCGGTCCTTTAAAGACAATGAATGGGAGATCATGCTGTTCAAAGGTGTTCAGAACTCGTCTCAACTCGCCAATCAGGGCAAGATTGCGAGCCGTCGTTCGGTGCACAACCGCAAGCAGGTAATTTTCGACCTCGCCCTTCACCCCGAACGGCGCGTTCTTTTTGAGCGTCAGGTAGGCCAGCTCGCCCACGCGGTGAAATCGGACGAGAAAGAGGAAGTGCGCCCAGTCGAAATCGTCAGTGACCAGATCCCGCATCCGCTCCTCCGTCCCTTCATCAAATGACGTGCGCGCGACCTGGAGCATCAACTGAAACTCGTTCGAGCACTCGCCAATTAGCTCCGGACCTGCAACCAACGAAGATGCCATCAAGGGAGGAGATCGAAAATTGATGATGAGGAATCAGAGCGCAGTAGGCTCTTCCACTTCATCGCGCGTCGGTATTGATCCGGGGGCGTAGTCATCCCCTAATCCTGTTCCGAACGTATGATTGAACACTATGACATATGAAGAAATACGACCGGCTGCACTACTTCAAGCGGAAATAAACAAATCGTCCGGGCGATGCCAAAGTTTAGGGCCGGAACGAATCTAATACATGATGAGGCGGAGGATACACGCTCTGATCGTATTCAAAGCCCAATACTGTCGATTCCCTGCAAACCTGAATCGCACCTTTCGGTAGACGCCCGACCCCTTCAGCGGGACCTCGGAACCCCCACAATCCCGAAGATCCTCTCCAAAAGCCGCTGATCCACGGAATGTGCGGGGCCGATTTAGGTCGCGAACCTGACCAGTAAATTACCAGGCTGCGCGCTAATCCGATGTGGCCGACTCAGCAAGTCGGTGATTGGTTCA
>CBFGYX010000359.1:0-2732 GCA_965653075.1 uncultured bacterium | reverse complement strand
CCCCCCTCACCTCGTTATCGCCACGTAGGCCGTGATGATGCTGGTGATGGCGGAGATGCCGGTGATGATCGTCTGGGTGGTTGCAATACGTGCCTGGCGGCGTGATGCCTGGTCGGAGAGTAGCAGTGATGCCATCTCAGGCGATTCGGCTACCGGACGCCTGTCTACAAAAATCGTCGTGCCTGACACTACCGGTACGTTCGAGCCCATGAGTGTCTCGCCGGTATTCTGTTCGAACACGTACACGCCGCGCGAATCGGCGCCTTGCCCTCCCGCCAGGTCGATATAATACTGGGCGTTCTGGCCCGGCACGTACGGCACGTAACCCGGTTGCGCTACGTTGCCCGTCACAAAGACCGTCCCTTCATCCGGGGGGAAGACAACGCGGTCGCCGTTATAGAGCACGATATCATCCGCCGGAGACCGTAGCGCAGCAGCCACGTCGGCAACGACGCGATTCGCCTGTTGGGACTGCCGGAGGTAGGCGCGGCTGAAGAAGTCGAGGTCGCTCGTACGGCCGTCGCCCTTGAAGTAGGCCGACTCGCCGCGCGTCATGAATGCGGCACCGACGTTTGCATCCGGCCGCAAGCCGCCCGCCATCTCCACGAGTTGCCGCAGCGTGGTCTCACCGGCTTGGATCGGGTACGGGCCCGGGTGTTCAACCCAGCCATTGACATACGCGACCGCCGTCTCCTCGGTGAGCACGGTAATGCGGTCGGCCGGCATGAGCGGAGCATCCGGGCGTGTTCCGGCCAGCACCTCGCGCACGTTCAGGACGAACGACTCCGCATTGCCTTCGCGTCCACGCCGAACAACGCGAACCTCCTCAATTTCCTGAAGTCGGGCCGGATCCATCGACAGCCGCAACACATCGATCACCGTATCGCCCGGACGGTACGGATACATACCTTCATAGGCAACATCCCCGGCGACGCGAACCGCCTCGCGCGCTACGTGATAGGCCTCGACAGTGATTACGTCACCATCCAACACGTACGGGTTGTGTTCGGTATCGCCTGTGGCAAAGTATCGGTACAGATCAAGCGACTCAGTGCTGCCGTCCCGCCGAGTGAGCGTCACATTACGGAACGAGGCGCGAAATCCCTCCCGCAGCTGGGGCCGCTCGGAGGACACCGAAAGCAGGGCACCGTCCTGCTCATTACGGACATTCGGATTGAAGAGCCCTTGCATCGAGTTATATGCATCTTCCAACACGTCGCTCACACGTGCGACCGGGAAGGCCAGGTAGCGCCCGGGACGCGGAACGGCGCCCGAAACGTGAACAAAAAACTGCCTCGGGCTCGCCAGCCTCACGGCAACAGGCACATTGCGGTTGACGGCCTGCAAACGCTCTTCGACGCTTCGTCGGACATCTGCCAGCGAGCGGCCCGAAACGTCGATTGCTCCCAGATCCGGGATGATCAGCATACCATCGGCGCCCACCTGCTCGGTCATCTGGACGGGGATTGCACCACCGACAGACACCGCAAACTGGTCACCCGGGCCGACGATGTACGCGTCGGCATCTACTGCACCTTCCAGCGCAAGGCTCGCCCCGCCCGCCTGCATCCGCTGCCGAAGCTGCTGCATCGGATTGATGGACTCGATGCCGGGCAGTCCGCCGGAAGGAGACGTGTTTTGTGCCCAAACCTCGGCCGAGGTCGAGACGCCCATTAAGAACAGGAGCGCGAGGGCTGCACCCTTCATTCGTCGCCCGATACGCATTCAGCTAAACGGTGTGGTTAACAAAATCTGCCCTGACGCCGACGCGTCACGTAGATGAACCGTAGCGAGTATCTTATAGGCGCAGGGTAACCATGAGCGGTGGGATTACGCGGCTTCTAATCATCCGGCAGAAAACAAGAAGCGCCGGAGCAGCGCGTTCACGTCAGTCGCAGAAAGGTACTGTGCCCGTGACGATTTTGCAACGCGTCAACTCCAGATCGACAGGTCCTTAAGAAACAATCAGTTTGATAATGCTCTCGGCACGCGCATCCGCCAAAATCAACCTCGGGCTGCATGTACTCCGAAAACGGGGTGACGGCTTTCACGACGTCGAGACCGTACTCGTACCCATTGGGTGGTCTGATGAGGTGACGGTTGAGTCATCCCGCTCGCTCACGTTTACCTGCGACGATGCGTCGCTCAACAACACCGACAACCTGTGTCTTCAGGCCGCTCACCTGTTAAGAGACCGAACGGGTAAAAAGAAAGGGGCGCGGATCCACCTCTCAAAACGGCTTCCGTACGGCGCCGGTCTCGGCGGTGGATCATCCGATGCAGCGGCCGTTCTCCGGCTTCTGGATCAGTTGTGGAATCTTGAGATGGAGGATGATGCACTCGCGGCCATCGCTGCCGAGCTCGGATCAGACGTCCCGTTCTTCCTGCTCCGTTCGACGGCGTATGCGACCGGACGAGGCGTTGATCTGACTCCGATCGAGCAAGACGGCACTCCGCTGATCATCCCATATGACATCGTAGTCGCACTGCCGAACGTCCGCGTCTCCACGGCGGATGCTTATTGGCAGGTCGTGCCAAATGACGTCGATAGGCCCGACCTGGTCGCGCTTGTTCGCTCCCTCGACCTTGACCGCTGGAAAGAGGAGATGGTGAACGATTTTGAGGCAACCGTTCTTGAGGCCATACCCGAGATCGCTGCGCTGAAGAAGTCGATGTATGAGGCCGGCGCGGGTTACGCGGCGATGTCGGGCAGCGGCAGTGCCGTGTTCGGG
>CBFGYX010000358.1:0-2735 GCA_965653075.1 uncultured bacterium | reverse complement strand
GAAACTCGAATAACGCCACGCCATCCCCTACGTCGACAAGTCGGGCCTCGTCATTCTGCCATAGCGTCCCTGACTTCCGCGCCGCGAAACTGCCTATAGTGAGCCGGTCCTGTTGCTTCGGCTCGACTCGGTAGTCAACATCATCCGGATTAAAAACGCGGTCGCCGTCATAGAAAGCGTCGATGCCTTCATCATGCATCCGGTATATCCAGTCGGGAAGATCCTCGCCCAGGTCCTCCATCGTATCGAACACCCGCTGAAAGCCCAGCGCATCCCATATCTGGAAAGGTCCTAACTCCCACCCAAATCCCCAGCGGATGGCACGGTCGATGTCTGCCGGACTATCGGCTATTTCGGGAATCCGACGAGCGCTGTAAGCCAGCAGGTCGAGCGTCGTACCGCGGAAGAACGAGCCGGCGCGGCTGTCATCCTCAAAGAGAAAATTCAGCCTTTCCTCCAGCGAGAGCTTCGCCTGCGCATGCAATTCAGGGAACGCCGCCTCACCAGGCTCCTCATAATCCAGCGAGCTGAGGTTGACCGACTTGATGGTCGATCCTTCTTTCGTGTAAAACCCTCGGCCTGATTTTGCGCCAAGCGCTTCGTGTTCAACAAGTCGGCGTAAGGCATCGGGGGCGCGGAAGACCTCCCTCCTCTCGTCATCCTGCACACTCTCGTACAGATTATCCGATACGTGCATCAGCACGTCGAGACCAACCACATCGGCCGTTCGAAACGTTGCCGACTTAGGGCGGCCGGTGAAAGGCCCCGTCAGAAAATCAACTTCTTCGATCGAGAAGTCTCCGTCCGTCGCCTGACGCATGGCCTGCAACTGACCATAAAGCCCGATCCGGTTTCCGATGAAGTACGGGACGTCTTTCGCAACGACGACCCCCTTCCCCAGGTTGAGCCGGGCGAATCTGGATACCCGGTCGATGACATCCTGGTCGGTGTCGGATGTAGGGATGATTTCCAGCAGCCGCAGATACCGCGGCGGATTGAAAAAGTGCGTGCCGAGAACGCGCGCCCGAAACTCCGGCGAACGGTCTTCGACGATGTTGCGAATCGGGATGCCGGACGTATTCGTGGAAACTATAGCGTCGGCTGAAACGACGCCTTCCAGCCGCGCCATGAGGTCGCGCTTTACGTCAAGCTTCTCGACAACCGCCTCGATGACCCACTCGGCTTCAGATAGTTGGTCGATATCATCCTGCAAATTCCCGAGACGCACGCGTGCCTGTGCATCCGCATCGAAGAACGGCGGCGGCTTCATGCGCGTCGCCTGCTTGAAGCCGCGGGCAACGATTGCGTTGGTGTCGCCATCGGTGGCAGGAATATCCAGTAGCAGCACGTCCAGTCCGGCGTTGGCCAGATGCGCGGCAATCTGCGATCCCATCGTCCCGGCGCCAATCACAGCGGCACGGCGGAACGGACGATAGTAACGAGGCGCAGCCGCGGCACCCGTCGCCTCACCCTCCTCGGCGATCCTTCTCACCTGCGACTCTAAAAACGAGAGCTGCTCATCGCTAAGCCGCCCGATGAGCGAGAACAGCTCGGGCAGATCGACCTTCGAGGCCAGGTCGATCAGTCCCTCGGTATCTATGTCCTGAGCAAGCTCGAGCAGCCTACCCATGTTCGAGAAATCGAGCATTCAGTTAGTTGTGTTTCGATCCCATGTCGATAATTGCGAACTCGGCATCACGCTCATTCCCCATCTCTTCCTCATATAGCGCCCGGATAGCATCTTCGTACTCCGAACGGATTTGTGGCCGGCGGATTTTCATCGTGGGCGTCAGAAGGCCACGTTCCACGCTTAGCTGAGATGGAATCAGCGCAAACCGCTTGATCTCCGACCACTTGTCGACGTCGCGATTGGCCGCTTCGACGATCCGTTTGTATCTCTCTACCACCGCGGCTTCTCTGACCAGCTCCTCAAGCGCCACGTCCCTGTTGCCGGTCGCCTCTGCCATGCCCTCCAGCGCGTCATGGTCTGGAAATATGAGCGCCACGCAGTACTTCTGCTCTGAACCGATAACGAAAGCCTGCTCGATGAGCGGATCCGATGTCAAGCGGCTCTCGAGCGGCTGCGGCGTTACATATTTGCCCGTCGACAGCTTGAAGAGGTCCTTCTTACGATCGGTGATTTTGAGAAATCCGTCAGGCGTAATCTCTCCAACGTCACCCGTATGAAGCCATCCGTCTGCGCCGACGATCTCATTCGTGCGTTCCGGGTCTTTGTAATAGCCCATCATAACGTGCGGACCACGCGTGAGAATCTCGCCGTCCTCCGCAAGCGTCACTTCGACGCCTGGAATTGGCACGCCCACCGTCCCGGCTCGGTTGTAGGGCGGTCGGTTATAGGTGATGACCGGGCTCGTTTCCGTGAGCCCGTAGCCCTGGAGCACCGTCACGCCCGCAGCAGCGAACAGGTTAGCCAAATCACCATTCAGCGCAGCTCCACCTGCGATGATATACTTCGATCGCCCACCGAGCGCCTGCCTCCATTTCTTAAACACCAGCGCGTCGGCCACCACTCGCTGCACTTTCCACCAGGGTGATGGATCACGCCCGATTTCATACTGTCCGCCGAGCTCGAGCGCCCATGTAAGCACACCCTTTTGGAATCCCGTCAAATCATCGAGCCGCTCGAGGATACGCGCGTAAACACGTTCGATGAGCCGTGGAACAGATGCAAAAACGGTTGGGCGGACTCGCTGCAGGTCGGCGGAGAGTGTGTC
>CBFGYX010000357.1:0-2757 GCA_965653075.1 uncultured bacterium | reverse complement strand
GCCCTCGGGCGTGCACGAGCCCCAGCGATAGCCGAGATCCTGCACACCGACGCCGATCGGACGCACATCCGCGCGTGGCGCCAGCTCCTTCACGCGCGCAGGAGAATTGTCTTCCAGTGGAAGAGCACCTTGCCCTCGGGCGTGCACGAGCCCCAGCGATAGCCGAGATCCTGCACACCGACGCCGTTCGGACGCACATCCGCGCGTGGCGCCAGCTCCTTCACGCGCCGTACAATCCAGGCGCGCCCGTGCTCGGCGTACCAGCGGACGAAGTGCTCCCGCGCCCTCGGCACCTCGGATCGATGCAGCAGGAAGCGCCCTCGGACAAGGCGAAGCGGCTCGTCACCGTACAGATCGGAGCCGGGATCAGTAAACGCAAGCCGATGCAGGCGGCCAAGGTAGAGGTGCCCTTCGCCGGCCACGTATTCTTTCGGCGGCGCGGGCCTGTAGAGCCGATCCTTCTCCGCGAGCTTCTTGTAGATCCAGAACCGCTTCTCTTCGACGAACGCCCGGCCTTCGTCGACGGTGCTGTCCTCCGGCAGGTGCAGGATGAGTTCGCCCCCACGGTCCACGGTCAGTCCGAGCGTCTTTCGCCTCGCGCTGCGCCTGATCTCCAGTTCGAGATCGTCCAGGATGAGTTGTTCGTCCTTCATCACAGGCGGTGCCGGTTCTCCTTCGCCAGAATCAACATATCGCCGGCGGTCTTCTCGAGGCGCTTGAACGGGACGAGGTCGCGCCGGTCGAGGAAGTCGACGAGCAGGCCGCGGAGACGGTTCTGCATGTGCGTGCTCCTCCAGAATCCCACGGCTGCGGCTTCTTCACGGATCAGATCGACCAGGGCCTTCGCGGATTGATTGATATCATCAGCCGAATCATTTCCGTCACGAGCTTCAGCCAGCATATCCCGGAATGGCAGTACAACCGGGTCGACGCCCGACTCCTCCCTCCGCCCCTTCTTCAGCTCGTTCCGCATCTCGTCGAAGAGCTTGAGTTGCATCTCCCACGAATCCTTGAACTGCTGGAGGATCGACTCGACGCGCTCACTGAGCTTCCGGTAATAAACCGGATCCTCGTTGCGATGCTTCGAGATGTGGTGCCGGAGCGCGTGCTCCATTTCGGAAGCCTGCGTCTGCCTCGAGGTGTGGCGCCGCAGCTCCTTCTCGAACTCGGAAGACAGCAGCGGCGTCGGCGGGATCTTCGAGTCGATGCCCTCCGCCATCAGGTGCTCGTCGATGAGCGCACGCACCTTGTGCCTGGCAAAGCGGATATCCAGCTGCTCATCACGGTACCGATTACGGGCGCCGATCTGAATTCTACCCAGCCGCCGCGCATCCCGCACGTACGGCAGCGCCTCCGGCCGTGGCAGCACGCGGTTGAGCGAATCGAGGAACTCCTTCATCCGCACGAGGAATTCGGCGCGGACCTTCACATCCTTCAGCAGACGCACGCACGCCTCGACGTCGTCGATTGATTCGATGCCTCGGCTGTGGAATACAGCGATTGTACGAGCGTGCCGGTCGCGCAGACGTGGCAGCTCGTCCTTCAGACTCGTCAGCGCACCCTTGATGTCATCGCTGCTGTAGGCGGCCAGCGCCTCCTTCAGGTTCTCGGCGATGCCGACGTAGTCCACAACATACCCCGCTTCCTTGCCGGGAGCCGTTCGGTTCACGCGGGCGATGGCCTGCAGGAGCTCGTGCTCGCGGATCGGCCGGTCGATGTACAGCACCTGCTCGACCGGCGCATCGAAGCCCGTCAGCAGCATCGTGCGGACGCATAGAAAAGCGAGGCCGTCGGCCTGCAACGGGTCATCGTTGACGAGGTCTTTTTTGAATTGCTCGATGTGCGTCTTCGTCGTGGCGGGATCCGACCAGCGCTGCCAGTCGGACGGGTCGTCTTTCTCGCCGGAGATCACGGCGGCAAACTCGAGGCGGCGCAGGGTATCGAGATGCCCATGCGCCCGGACGAGGAACTGCTCCTCTTCCGATAAATCACCGAGGGGCCGCGTCAGCGTCTCGGGCGTGAGCTCTTCAAGCCGTTCGACCAGCGTCCTGCACGCCGCCGCCAGCGCATCGCGATATCGAACAGCCGCGAGACGCGAGAACCCGACGACCTGCGCCTTGAAACCCTCCGGCAGGATCTTCGAGACGTAGTGCCGAAACATGTCCTCGGCCTTCGCTTCGATCAGCTTCTCGGCCTCCAGGATGTGCCCTTTCGTGGCATACTTGCGGCGGATCTCCTCCAGCTCGTCTTCGGTGCGATCAGAGAAGAGGTCTTCGAAAAGCGTGTCGAGATTCTTGCCGTCGTAAATGCCCGCCTCGGAGGTTCGACCTTCGTAGTAGATGGGCACGGTGACGCCGTCCGCCTCGGCTTCCTCAATGCGATAAGTGTCGATAAACGGCCCGAAGATCTCATGCGTGCGCTTCTTCTCGCCCATGATGATCGGCGTGCCGGTGAAGCCGATCTTCGCGCAGTTCGGCAGCGCCTTCATCAGGTTGGCATGGAGCGCGCTGGCCTGCGACCGATGGGCCTCGTCGACGATCACCAGGATGTCTTCGGAGTCGTTCAGTTCGGGGAATGCCTCCGGCTCATCCTGCCTGTTCTTCGTATCGGTGCGTAGCCGGAAGATGCGCTTCGTCTCGGCCGCAAGGCCGGTTGTCTCGCCGGTGAGGCGATACATCCTCGCCGGCGACTGCTCCTCGGTCTCCTGGTACTTCTGTATCATGGCGAAGACGAGATCGGGACTCGTGCGTCGAAGCT
>CBFGYX010000356.1:0-2761 GCA_965653075.1 uncultured bacterium | reverse complement strand
AAACGCGACCGACGTCTCCGTCGCGCTCCAGCCCAGCGCGTCGGTGAGCGGCCGCTTGAAGACACTGTATGCGTACGCCGAGCCAATCGAGATGTGAATGGCAACGGCCGAAAGCGCGATGAGCCAGCGATTACGGGGCATTAATGGCGTTTTGCTGAAGTTGACGGATACACGAAGCGGATGCATGCCGCTTCGCACGGGCCGGTCGAGGCCGGGGCCTCAGGTGTTTATCGTGCTTTTTCGTTTCGGTGTCGCGTGCGCGACAGCGATGGAGGCCGCCGCGGAGGCGTTCACGCAACCTCGACGCCGTGCGAGCGGAAGATCCCGGCCGCCTCGGCAACATCGTCTTCGGTGGCTGCCCGGCGATCCTTCAGCGGATACGCCCGCCCGAGCTTCTCCCATTTCGATGCACCCATCTGATGGAAGGGCAGAATCTCGACCCGTTCAACATTGGTCAGCGAGGCCACGAAAGCGGCGAGGCCGTCGATATTGGCTGGATCATCCGTCAGACCCGGCACGAGCACGAAGCGGATCCACGCCGGCTTGCCGAGCTGGTCAAGGCGCCGGGCGAACCGCAGTGGCGGATCCACAGGCTGGCCGGTTGCCAGCAGATGCGTCTCCGGTATCCACGACTTGATGTCGAGCAGCACGAGATCGATGGCGTCGAGGTCATCGTCCGACAGGCGGTCCGTCAGGAAGCCGTTCGTGTCCAGCACCGTGTGGATGCCCAGTTCTTTGCACTCGCGCACGATGCGCATCACGAACGGCGCTTGCACGAGCGGCTCGCCGCCGCTGATCGTGATGCCGCCCTTCGTCACCTTCATGAACCGCTCGTACTTGCGGATCTCCGCCATCAGCTCGTCGATCGTGACCGGCCGGCCGTCCTTCATGTGCCACGTGTCCGGGTTGTGGCAGTACTGACATCGCAGCATGCAGCCTGTCGTCCAGATGACGGTGCGCATGCCGGGGCCGTCGACAACCGAGCCGGTGTGGATCGAGTGGAGAAAGCCGCGCTCCGACTGCGTGGCCTGCTTTACCAGCTGCGACCGCTGCGGTGTGCCGCGGAGCGTTGTGAACGCGCACGGAGGACGGATGGGCCTAGTGGCTTCGGTGATCATGGCGCTGGAAAACTCAGGGTGGCGGGCGGCTCAGCTGGCGGCGGCGAGTGGGGGGAGGCGTCGTCCACCTCCCCCGTTATCACCGCTCTTCTTTATCACCGCCCTCGCTAAATCGCCTCGTGGAACGTCCGGTTGACCACATCGAGCTGTTGTTCTTTCGTCAGCTTGATGAAGTTGACGGCATAGCCCGACACGCGGATGGTAAGTTGCGGGTACTTCTCTGGATGCTCCATCGCGTCGAGAAGCGTGTCTCGGTTGAGCACGTTCACGTTCATGTGGAAGCCGTTCTCGAAGAAGTAGCCGTCGAGCACGTTGACCAGGTTGCCGGCCTGCTCGTCGAGCGTTTTTCCGAGCCCGCTCGGCACGACCGTCGAGGTGAGCGAGATGCCGTCCTGTGCGTCGGCGTACGGCAATTTTGCCACCGACAGTGCGACGGCAATGAAGCCGTTCTCGTCGCGGCCGTGCATCGGGTTGGCACCCGGCGCGAACGGTTCGCCCTGGTGGCGGCCGTCGGGTGTGTTACCCGTTGCCTTACCGTAAACCACGTTCGACGTGATGGTCAGCACCGACTGCGTGTGCACCGCGTTGCGGTAGGTAGGCAGACGCCGCAGCTTCTCCATGAAGGTCTGCACCAGCCAGACGGCGATGGCATCTACGTCATCGTTGTTATTACCAAACTTGGGGAAGTCCCCTTCGGTCACATAGTCGACCACGAGCCCGTTCTCACTGCGCACCGGCTTGACGCGGGCGAACTTGATGGCCGCAAGGCTGTCGGCCGCCACCGAAAGGCCTGCAACGCCGAAGGCCATGGTGCGCTTCGGGTCGTAGTCGTGCAGCGCCATCTCGATGCGCTCGTACGCATACTTGTCGTGCATGTAGTGGATGACGTTCATGGCGTTGACGTACACCTTCGCCAGCCACTCCATCATGATGTCGAAGCGCGTCAGGACGTCGTCGTAGTCGAGCACATCGCCGTCGATCGGACCCAGGTCGGGGCCGACTTGCGCGCCGGTGACTTCATCGCGGCCGCCGTTGATGGCGTAAAGCAGACACTTGGCCAGGTTGACGCGTGCGCCGAAGAGCTGCATCTGCTTGCCGACTTCCATCGCCGAGACACAGCACGCGATGGCCGTGTCGTCGCCGTATGTCGGGCGCATCAGCTCGTCGCTCTCGTACTGAATCGAACTCGTCCCGATGGATAGCTCGGCGCAGTAGCGCTTGAAACCCTCCGGCAGCTCCGGCGACCAGAACACGGTCAGGTTGGGTTCGGGCGCCGGGCCCAGGTTCTCGAGCGTGCGTAGGAACCGGAAGCTCGATTTGGTGACGAGCGTCCGGCCGTCGCTGCCCATGCCGCCGATCACTTCGGTGACCCACGGTGGGTCTCCCGAAAAGAGTGCGTCGTACTCGGGCGTGCGGAGGAAACGCACGATGCGCAGCTTGATGACAAAGTCGTCAATCAGCTCCTGGACGGCCGCTTCATCGAGGATGCCGGCGGCCATGTCGCGCTCGAAGTAAATATCGAGGAACGTGGAGACGCGGCCGAGCGACATCGCGGCGCCGTTTTGCTCTTTGACGGCGGCAAGGTATGCAAAGTAGAGCCACTGCACGGCTTCGTGCGCGTTCTCGGCCGGACGCGAGATATC
>CBFGYX010000355.1:0-2768 GCA_965653075.1 uncultured bacterium | reverse complement strand
CGGGCTGCGGCACGGTCGACGGCCGCCTTGTGCAGGTGGCGAGCCAGGACTTTACGTCCGTCGGCGGAGCCGTGGGCGAGGTGCATGCCGATAAAATCGTCGAGATGGCGCAGAACGCGCTCAAAACAGGCAGTCCGTTCATCGTCATCAACGACTCCGGCGGCGCGCGCATCCAGGAAGGCATCGATGCACTTGGCGGCTACGGCCGGGTGTTCTTCCAGAACACGCTTCTGTCGGGTGTGGTGCCTCAGATCTCATTGATCTGCGGCCCATGCGCGGGCGGCGCAGCATATAGTCCGGCGCTGACCGACTTCATCATCCAGACGCGCCAGAGCCAGATGTTCATCACCGGCCCGTCGGTGATCAAGCAGGTGACGGGAGAGGATGTGACGGCCGAGCAGCTCGGCGGTCCCGAGGCGCAGATGGGATACTCGGGCGTCGTCCACTTTATGGCCGAAGACGACGAAGATGCGCTGCGCATCTGCAAGAAGCTGCTGTCGTTCCTGCCGAGCAATAACCTGGAGGATCCGCCCGCGCTTCCGTTCGACGAAGACATCCAGCTCGACGAACTTCTCAACGACATCATCCCCGACAATCCGCGCCAGCCCTACGACATGCACGATGTGATCGAACGCATTGTCGACGACGGCGACTTCCTCGAAGTGCAGGAGACGTTCGCGCAGAACCTGATCATCGGCTTCGGTCGGCTGATTGGTCGGACGATCGGCATTGTAGCCAACAACCCCGCGCACCAGGCGGGCGTGCTCGACATCGACTCGTCCGACAAGAGCTCGCGCTTCATCCGCTTTTGCAACGCCTTCAACATCCCCATCGTCACGCTGGTCGACGTTCCGGGCTTCATGCCGGGCGTCAAGCAGGAGTACGGCGGCATCATCCGCCACGGCGCGAAGATGCTGTTCGCGTACAGCGCGGCGACGGTGCCGAAGATCAGCGTCATACTCCGGAAGGCCTATGGCGGTGCTTATCTGGCGATGTGCGGCAAAGCACTCGGGGCCGACCGTGTGGCCGCATGGCCGTCGGCTGAGATTGCGGTGATGGGTGCCGAAGGCGCGGCGAGCGTCGTCTTCCGGCGTGAGATCGAAGCGGCTGAAGACAAGAAGGCCAGGCGCGAGGAGCTCATCAATGAGTATCGCGAAACCTTCTCGACGCCGTATGTGGCCGCGGCTCGGCGGATGGTTGACGATGTGATCGAGCCGTCTGAGACGCGGCGCTACCTCGCCCTGGCCCTGGATACGCTTCAGACGAAGCGAGATATCCGGCCGCAGAAAAAGCACGGCCTCATCCCGCTCTAATCTCGCTACAGCAGAATGTCAGTCATGTTAATCGTGGGATTGTTGCTGCAAACTGCGGCAGAGGTGGAACGCGCGGCGTCGCCGGCTTACGAGGCGCTGATCCTCGCCGTTGTCGGTGTGACGGTTGTCTTCTCGGCGCTCGTGTTCATCGGCTCGTTCATCTACCTGCTTGGGAAGCTCTTTACCGAGCGCGAAGTGCCGGTCGTTTCTCCGGCGGCCACCTCGGCGCACTCGATGCCCGTCAGCGAAGGCATTGACGCCCGTACGATCGCCGTGATCACGGCGGCGGCCGTGGCGGCCATCGGGAGGCCGGTTCGGCTGCAGCGCGTCACCTTCATCAATCGTAACACCGTTTCCGCCTGGAGCGAGCGCGGCCGCGTCTCCATCCATGCCTCACACAACGTTAGAAGATCGCTATGAGACTGCGCGTAACCGTAGAAGGAAAGACGTACAACGTCGACGTCGAAGTACTTGACGGCGAATCCGGTTCGAGCCCATCGACGCCTCGCCCTGCCGCCGCTGCTCCCGCGCCGGGCGCGACCGAGGCGCCGGCACCGGCCGCCGCTGCTCCACCACCTGTCGCGACGGGCGAGAACGTCCTTCAGAGCCCGATTGCCGGCACTATCCTTTCCGTTGCCGTCTCGCCGGGCGATACCGTAGAGCTGAACCAGGTTCTCATGGTGATGGAGGCGATGAAGATGGAGACGAACATCGCTGCGCCTACCGCCGGCACCATCAAAGCGGTGCACGTTTCCGCGGGCGACACGGTGAAGCAAGGCCAGCTGCTTGTGGAGTTCGGATAAGCCGGCCTCGCGTAATCCTTTATCACCGCTATAGTTGACTCCTCCTTGGGAGGCCGAGATGCTCGAAACGCTGTTTAACTATCTGGCAGACTCCGGCTTTGGCCAGTTCCACTGGTCGAACGGCATCATGATCGGGATCGGAATCCTGTTCATCTACCTCGCCGTCCGCAAGGGCTACGAGCCCCTGCTCCTCATCCCGATGGGCTTCGGTATCCTGATCGGCAATGTCCCCTACAACACGGCGAGCCTCAGCGTCGGCGTCTACGACGGACCCGTCAGCGAGGCCGATCTTGCTTATTACGCCACAGATGCGGGTGCGCAGATCGATTCGGTGAGGTTCGATCCGTGGGAGCTGATCTACACGCCGGAAGAGGACAAGGCACACCTGAATCGGGTTGCACATCGTCCGTACCTGTTTCAGGATATGGCGGCCTCGGGTGATGCCGTGATGGTGAATACCGCGCTGAAGCTGCATTATCGCGGTGAGATCACAGAGCCCGGACTGATCGAGCACCAACAGGGTCGGCGGATACTCGCGCTCGAGCAGGCACCCGATAATCGGTATCCCGTCGTCGTCAGGCCCGAAGACCAGGATGCGTGGAACGCGGGTGTGATGTGGATGCTCTACCGGGGCATCGAATGGGGATTTTAT
>CBFGYX010000354.1:0-2769 GCA_965653075.1 uncultured bacterium | reverse complement strand
AGTCAGCGATCTGGAGGTCACCGTCGATGCCGACTCCCGGCTCCAGCTTTCCTCCGGGTCACTGCTCGTGGATTACCTGCCGTTCTCCAAAGTGCTGCGGCTCTCGGGCGGCCTCGTCTACAACAACAATAACATCACGTCGGTAGTGATGCCGACGGAATCCTATACCATCGAAGGCAAGACATTTTCGCCTGAGCGGATCGGGTCGATCGACGCAAAGATCCGCCATGGCAATCGTCTTCAGCCCTACCTCGGCCTCGGTCTCGGCAATCCGTCGACCGGCCGCATCACGCCCACTTTGGATCTCGGATTCCTCTATACCGACGCGCCGTCGCTGAGCATGCAAGGACACGGCATGATCGCGCCGACGGCCGGGCAGGCAGCCGATCTCGAAGCGGCGTTCTATTCGTTCAAGTGGTACCCCGTTGTGGCAGTCGGCTTCAGCGTCCGTATCTGATCGTCATCACCTATTTGTAATACACGTTGATATGAAGCGTTCGATTGCAGGATTACTTATTGGATTGTTCGTGCTTACCGGCTGCGACATTGACGCCGTTCGGGATGCCACGGACAATTTTGACCTCATCATCCAACTCGAGGAGATTGAGACGTACGCCATCGGCAACATCCTCGATGCCGAGACCGACGAACCGGTGACGGCAACTGTCGAAGTGACGTTCGAGGGAGACGACGCATCGCTCCTGATCGACTACTACAGCGACCCCGTTTCGTCGATGTCGGTTAAGGGCGGATTCTTCGGTGTCGGCGTTTCGGCGGGCGTTCATGCCTCGCCCCAGGCACCTGTGCGGGTGAATGTGCTGGCGCGTGCCAACGGATACGAAGACGCAATTGTGCCGCTGGTCATCACGTCGGCCGGCGAAAACTCCTTCGATCTCTACCTGACGCCCAGGAACCGCACGGTTACCGGGACGGCGAGGCAGGAAGTGGTGCAGAACTCCGTTGACGGACGCGTTGAAGCGACGGCCGTCGAGACGGCACCGGAGCAGACGTCGGGCGCCTCGGCTCGCGTCGAGATCGACGCTCAGAACCGTCTCCTCGATGCCGATGGACGTGCGCTCAGTGGTCAGATTCGGACATCTCTTTCTTACTACAGTCCGCGCGCCTCTGCCTCGCTCGCTGCGTTCCCCGGTGGATTCAACGCGCCTCAGGTAGAAGATGACCGCGGCAAGCGCAGCGCCGGCGTCATGACGGCAGGCTTTGTCAACGTCGGCGCGACGGGTGCAGATGGGCGCGCAGCCGCTCGATTCGAGAACCCCGTTCGTCATGTTATCGAACTTCCTGAATCAGGCACCAATCCGGTGACGAAAGCTCCTTATGCAGCGGGCGACGAGCTATCTGTTCTTCACTTCGACGCACAACGCGGCGTCTGGAGGACGATCGCCACAACGAAAGTCGATGCGGCTGCAGGCAAAGCCTCCGGGACGAACACGGTGGCGTTTTCGTCGACCGCGACTGGCTTCCACGCCGTCGGTTCTCTTACGGACGCATGCGAAGGCTGGGACCTGGTCGTCCAGCGCAACGGCCATCGCGGCTCGATCGTGGTGACCGTAACGGGTGACGACGGCGGATTCCGACGACGCGTTGACATCCCCGCCGGCAAGGATCGCGTCACGTTAAACGGCATGCCGGACGGCGCTGCGTTCAGTCTTGACATCAGAACGCCGGATGGCGAGGTCGTCACGCAGCGGGTAACCCCCGCATGCGGAGGTGTGGAGGTGGTCAGCCTTCCGGCACCGACCTCGCAGCCAACGGACGTGCTCGTGACCGTCGACTTCTCGTGCACGCTGCGCTTACAGCCGCCGTTCAATGCTACGCTCAAGTACAAGCGCGTCGGTGAGCCTGGCGCCGGGGTCACGGCCGGCACGCCCGACTGGCGCGTCGACGAACACGGCCGCGTCGTTGGCGGGTCGCTCGAAGTGCCGGGCATGTACCTCAATCAGAACTATCGCGTCACGCTCATCACTCCCGAAGACACGGAGTCGAGAGACGTCTTCATCGATAGCGCTGACTTTTTCTATGACGTCGACGTGCCGGGCGACTTGTGCCGACGGTAGAAAAGACGCATGAGACATATAGAGGGGGCGGCTGATTATTTCAGTCGCCCCTTTCTTGTTTTAAGCGCCGTCGGTACCGTAAGAGGACAAAATCATATCCTCGCCACGATGGCGCTCATGACTTATGAAACGATTTGCGAAGTGGGTTGGAATTGGATTCGGCGGATTTGTTGTCCTGATTATTGCCGCATTCGCTGTCATTTACCTCGCCAGTTCAAGTAGGATTAATAAGCTCCATCAGATTGCATTACTGGATGTCGTAATCCAGTCAGACTCGGCTGCGATCGAGCGTGGTCATCACGCCGCGCGAATTCGAGGGTGTGCGGATTGCCACGGCGAGGATTATGGGGGAGGCGTGTTTCTCGATGATCCTGCAATGGGCCGCCTCATCGCGACGAACCTTACCGCCGGCGAGGGTGGCATCGGTGGTGGTTACACGGATGCGGATTGGGTGCGCGCGATCCGCCACGGGGTAGGGCCGGAAGGACGTGCGCTGCTTTTCATGCCGTCGTACGAATATTATCCGATGAGCGATGAGGATCTCGGCTCGATGATCGCCTACCTGAAATCGCTGCCGCCGGTCGATAGGCAACTTCCCGCAAGCAAAGTCGGGCCCATGGGCCGAGCGCTGTTGCTGGCCGGCCAGTTCCCGCTTCTGCCGGCCGAGATGATCGACCATGATGCACCGCGATCA
>CBFGYX010000353.1:0-2769 GCA_965653075.1 uncultured bacterium | reverse complement strand
AATGCCGCCGTGCGAGCCGGAATCGATGAGCACGTTGGTGCGCACACGCTTCGGCACACAGGCTGCACCCTGGCTATTGAGTCGGGCGCGACCGTCCAGCAAGTGCAGGCACACGCACGCCATCGTAATATCGAAACCACGATGGCGTACGTACATCAGCGCGACCGCCTGCGCGACAGCGCGGCCGACTTCATCAACATCGATCGCGACGAAGCGTCCGGCGACATCGACTAGCCAGTCGCCGAATCTCGGGCGTCGTACAAGCTTTACGCTGGTTCTTTGACGGGGAATCTGAACGTCGCAGCGATCTTTTCATTGACGGGCATTCGCTCTGGTTTCAGCGAATGCACGAAGCCGCCGTTGAGATAAGTATTGACGGCAGCCAGGTCAAGCAGGTCTTCGTCGCCGTCCTGTTGTTCGTCGTGTACCTCGACGTTACCCGTGTTCGGATCGAACCGTCCCCAGATGCTCACGCCCCGCTGAACAAAGAGCGTCTCAATCCGGCTGAATGCTGACGCGGCGACGATCTCAGCGATATCAGTCGAAGTCAGTTCGCCGTTCTCACGGCCCCGCGTTTCGCTGAACTGATCGATTGCCTTTCGCTGAGCGTCAACCAAATGTCGCTCCATGACTTCCCATGCACGCGCATGAAGTTGCTTGGGACTCAGGTGATCAGGATTTCCCGACACAATCTCATCGGCGACCAGGTGCTGATAGGAATTCTGATCACGGTACAGCGGCAGGTGATGATCGACGCCGGCAAGCAGCAGCGGTGCCGTATCGTCGCCGATAGCGTCGGTCACGCCATGATCGACCTCGCGGAAAAACCGCTTGAGCCGATCCTGCGGCCGCGATCGCGTCTCATCGTTACTTCCTCCATGACCGTGGAAAGCGGGTTCATGCCTGCCGCCCACTCGGTTGACCGTCCTGACCTGAAGCTGTTTCTCGAAGTCGTCAAAGACGAGCGCTTCGGTAATGCTCTTGGGGATTTCGTTCGAGACCACCTCGTTCATTCCAAAATTCGTGGCCTGATACAGCTTAACCTGATTCTGACTCAGCGCCAGCACGTAGAAGCGGTGGCTCGCCGCAATAATCGGGAAGAGCGGCTTCAGGTGGAATCTTGGACCCACGTAGACAATCTCACGGAAATCGAGTGGCAAGCGCCAGTAACGGGTCCCTTCTTCGGTAATGAAAATCGCGAGGCCATCGCTCTGATACAGCCAGAACGACGTCTCCGTCAACCGGTCCGTCACGCTGCGCAGCATCGACTCTGCCTTTGCATCACGTACGCCGGCAGCTTTCAGATCTCGCCGCACGTCCTTCAGTAAATTCTTGAGCCTGATCGGATTCTGTTGAACCTCAGACTCCACCCGCGCCGTGGGCAAATAAATAGAGATGCAGATGTCAGCATCGGTATGTGCCAGTTCCTGCAGGTCGTCTCGGGTAAAGATGTCCATTTGCCGCCTTGATTTAGTCAAACTAAGCCAGGTCTTTCATCGACCACTACTGTTATGCAGGCGACGGATGGGAGTTGTTCGCTCGGTGTGACGTTGGTGGAACAGCGCTCAGCGCGGCAGCTCTCGGAGAATCGCGCGGACGGGCGACGCATCGGCGCCGACAATGCTCAGTGGCAATGCGATTAACTCGTACGTCCCCACCGGGACGCCCGAGAGCTGCAAGTTTTCCAGGTTCGCGATGCCGTGGCGGGCAAGCGCGTGGTGGACAGGAAGTTCGGTGGACGCTGCAGGGTCAACGGACGGCGCATCCGTTCCGATGAGCTTGACGCCTCGCTCAGCGAGCCGGTCGATGAGATCGGCGGCAAACGACGCGAAGTCGTCACGCCATTCGTGATCACCCACCTCCGAATGGCCGGTTCGGAACAGCACACGCGTCGCGCCGGCGGGCATTAGATCAAGCACATCGCCACCGAGCACGCCCATCCCGGATACGTCAACGAGCGTTGCCTCACCGACAAATACGTCCAGATCGTACGCGTCGACGGCGTGGCCATCGGCCATGTAGTGCAGCGGAGCGTCTGCGTGCGTTGCCGTGTGCGTGCTCAGCCGGATCACGCCGACATTCACACTACTCCCCTCCTCGATCCGTGCCGACCAGCCGATGTCCGGTGCAGCGTCGCCGGGCCATACCACCGTCCCGGCCGAGATTGGCCGCGAGATGTCGTAGATCTTGCTCATCGTTGAATGGGCTAGGCTTGTGGATCATTGGGCTTGTGGATCATTGGGCTTGCGGCTCACTGGGCTTGCGGTGCCCATTCGTTTCTGCCCGATCGAACTCGCTTCTCTGCGATACCGCATGATACATTATGCGTCGACTAATTCAGCGCTGTATGGTTCAGGGGGAATCCGGGTTCGGCCTCGCCGGCGTTCACCGCCTCGCACCGGGGATGAAATCAGACGGCGCTCTTGTGTGGTGGCTCTTTGTACACTCGTCGGACGGAACCACCGCGGCTTTTGCTAACTCATACGCCGCAATCCCAACCATAGATAACGAGTCTCAGCCTTGGAGAATCTTCAGATCCTCGCCTCCCTCCTGCCCGATTACGCCATCAAGATCGGTGTGGCACTCCTTTGCGGCGTAATGCTCGGCCTGGAGCGCGAACGCCGCGAGAAGCCCGCCGGCCTGCGGACCATCGTGATGATCACCGTCGGCGCCACCATCTATATGATCATCAGTGAGTTGATTCCCCACGTAGCTGAAGGATCGGGAGAAGTCGTGCAGTCGGATCCGGCTCGCGTTGCGGCGCAGGTG
>CBFGYX010000352.1:0-2777 GCA_965653075.1 uncultured bacterium | reverse complement strand
GCGTAATCGGGTCAAGAATCATCCCGCTCTCAGAACGTTTCACACGTCGAACCTCGGCGGCCTGCTTTTCTATGGACATGTTCTTGTGCAGGATGCCGATCCCACCCTCGCGCGCCATCGCGATGGCCATGTCCGCCTCGGTGACGGTATCCATCGCTGCCGACATAATGGGGATGTTCAGCTCGATGGTCTTCGTGAGCCGAGTGCCGATGTCCACGGTTCGCGGCATGACTTCGGACCGGCCGGGAATCAGGAGGACGTCGTCATAGGTGAGACCCTCCAGGACGATTTTCGATTGAGGTAGGCCGTTTAGCGGTTGCATCTGTCTGGATTACTTGAGTTTGACCAGTCGTCGCAGTCGGCGAATTTCATGATCCTTGAGCCGACGCCACTTGCCGCGCCGTAAGCCGGTTACCGTCAACCCGGCGTAGTTGACGCGCTCGAGTTTGATAACGCGGTGCCCAATGGCCTCGATCATACGCCTGACCTGGCGATTCCTTCCTTCATGAATGCGAAGTCCGATATGAGAACGGCCTTCAGGAGGTATAAAAGCGACCTCGTCGGCCCGCGCCGGGCCGTCGTCTAATTCGACGCCGGTACGAAGGCGCTCGAGTTCGTCATCGCTCAGCGGCCGTTCAGTTTGAACGGAATAAAGCTTGTCGACTTCAAAGCTCGGGTGCATGAGCCGGTGCGCAAGTTCGCCGTCGTTCGTCAAGAGAAGTACGCCCGTCGTTTCACGGTCGAGGCGACCCACCGGGTAAATGATGTTCTTACGCGCTTCGGGCAGATCGATCTTGTCGAGCACCGTCTCCCTTCCCCTTTCATCCGACGTGGTGGTGACAACGCCGGCAGGCTTATTCAACAGGATGTAGTGGTGACCCAGGGGTGTGACTCGACGACCATTGACTTCCACGACGTCGTCTTCTGCGACGCGAGTGCCCATCTCCGTGACCACCTCGCCGTTGACCTTCACGACGCCGCCGCTGATCAGTTCGTCCGCCTTTCGGCGCGACGCCACGCCGGCGCGCGAAAGAAATCGATTCAGGCGCTCCACAGCCTTCGGTTTCTCCGACTTCCGGCCTTCCCTTGCCTTCAGGTCTGCATTCTCGTTACGCCGCGGCCTCATCCCCTTTCGAGCTGTCAATGATCGTCCTTGTTAGTGATGTCGGATTCACTCACTCGCTCGAGTGCATCCTCCTGTTCCTGTACGGAAAGAAGCTGTGCACGCTCCCGGTCGAACGCCGGATCATTCAAAATCTCTTCTACCTCACGAAGCGTCGGCATCTCCTCGAGCGAAGCGAGCCCGAACTGTTCGAGAAAGTTAGGCGTGGTGCCATATAAAAGCGGGCGACCTACCGCATCACTACGTCCGACGACGTCGATGAGATGTAAGTCGAGGAGTTTGCGTACGGCGTAATCCGAGTCGACGCCGCGGATGAACTCGATCTCAGGTCGAGTGACCGGCTGACGATATGCGATGATGGCCAGCGTCTCGAGGAGCGAGCGCGACAAGCGCCGCGATCTGTCGGTCTGGAAGTACGCCTTGACGTAGTGCGACACGCTGCTGTCGGTCGCAAGCCGGAAGCCTCCTCCCCACCGGTTGATCCGCAGCGCGCGTCCCGTATCGGCATACTCTGAGTTGAGCGCCGTGATGATCTCCTCGACATCGCTCTCTGAGAAATCGTCAGTCCCGGTCACGCTTGAAAAGGTCGCTGCAATCTGGGCCGCCGTGACCGGCTCTTCTGCTGCGAAGAGGATTGATTCCGTGGCACGTTTCAGCTCTATCTGAAGGCCGGCCGCGATGTCCGTTAGTTCACCTTGCATGTCCATTCACGTCGCCTCCCTTGAGGCCGGCACCGTTCAACTTGTTCGCCGCTGATTCGAGATAGAAATCCGTTGGGTCGTCGGGCACGAGCACAGCGACAACGCCTTGCCGCGCGAGTTCGAGCACGGCGAGGAAGGTTGTGATGATGAATGCTCGACTGCGGTGGGACACGAGCGGCCCGAAGCCTACTCGCCCCAGTTCCTGTAACCGGGCGATGATGAACATCTGCTGCTCCTCGATCGAGTAATCCTCGCGTTCCAGCGCGTGAACAGGTGCGTCGGGCACGTGTGTGAGAATCCGCCGCAGCGAACCGATCAGGTCAAAGATGGACGCGTCGACTTTGGCGGATTCAGCCGGATCGACGGCCTCGGCATCCTCACCTGCGAGACCGCGGGTAAAAACATCATCCCGCTCGGTTTTGAGCTCGGTGAGCCGCTGCGAGGCCTCCTTGAACCGGACATACTCCAGCAGGCGCTCGACAAGTTCGCGCCGCGGATCGATGGGCTCGCCCTCTTCATCGAGCTCCGGCGTAGGCAGCAGCATGCGCGCCTTGATGTTGATCAACATCGCGGCCATGTAAAGAAACTCGCCTACCGCGTCCAGATCGATCTTCTCGAGCACGCGCACATAGCTCAGGTACTCATCCGCAATCCGGGCGATCGGGATGTTGAAGATGTCCAGCTCGTCGCGCCTGATAAAGAAAAGCAGGAGGTCGAGCGGCCCTTCGAAGTCTTCGATGTGGACGCGGTACATCGACACGGGGGATACGCCTACTTACGTTCGCGGAACCAGGCTACGGTGCTGGCGATGCCGTCTTCGAGCGTTACCTCCGGCTGCCAGCCCAGCTCGAGCGACGAATAGTCGTAACTCAAAATCGAGCGCCGCTGCTCACCCGGTGTGGCCTCAGGAAGGTCATCTTCGCATCGACAGGCGGGGCAATTTATGGGGAGCC
>CBFGYX010000351.1:0-2777 GCA_965653075.1 uncultured bacterium | reverse complement strand
CGTCGGATGTTCGATCGTCAAGGCGCAGGCATGCAGCGCGAGGTTTCGTCCGTCGTACTCGGTTTCCGCACCGTAGCGCATATCACCGACGAGCGGCATTCCGCGCGAGGCAAACTGTACACGAATCTGATGCGCCCGGCCTGTCTCAAGCCGGACGTCCACGAGCGAGACGCGCTTCCCCTTCCATTCATCTCCCCCGATCACGCGATACGTTAACGCGGCAAACCGAGCCCCTGCGGCAGACGCATCCACGACATGCACGTGCCGGCCTTGCTTGACGAGATGGTCTTCGAAACGCCCCTCGATGTCGCGCAGCGTTCCTTCCACCATCGCGATATAGTACTTGCCGGGCATCCTGCGGCGAAATTGATCGGACAGGCGAGCCGCCGACTTCGACGTTCGAGCCAAAACCATTACGCCGGAGGTCGGCCTATCGAGGCGATGAACGAGGCCGAGAAACACATTGCCGGGCTTGTCGAAGCGCTCCTTCAAGAACGCCTTGCCGAGCGATACGACATCGTCATCACCGGTGATGTCGGCCTGAGCGAGCATCCCCGCGGGCTTGTTGACAACGAGCAGGTGATTGTCCAGATGTAGGACGGGCAGCGTCATGCCGCAGCCACAGCGATCAGCTCTTCCGAGACCTCATGGACGGCGTCGATAAAGGCTCCCGCGTGGTCAGGGTTGTGATCCGGATGCATGCCGTGGCCGAGGTTGGCAATGTGGCCAACGGGTCCGAACGCGGCCAGCATGTCGCGCACGCGGGCGCGGATGACCTCCGGCTCGGCGTAAAGCAGTGCCGGGTCGAGATTCCCCTGCAACGCGACATTCGGCCCCACTTCTTTCCGCGCCTGCCGCGGATCCATCGTCCAGTCGAGCGAGACGACGTTGAAACCGGCTTCAGCCAGATCAGTCAGCGCGTAGTGCGCACCTTTAGCAAAGACAACGACCGGTACATCCGGGTGCCGCTGCCCAATCTCCCTCCGAATACGCTGCAGTGTCGGCAGAGCGAAACGCTCGAACTCGCGCGGGCCAAGCATTCCGGCCCAGGAGTCGAACACCTGCAGCAAATTTGCCCCGGCGCGGATCTGCATATCGAGATATTCGATCGAGACATCCGCCAGACGGTCGAGCAGGCCCACGAGTTCGTCCGGATGGCGATACAGCCACGAGCGTGCACGGCTGAAGGATTTACTGCCTGAGCCTTCGATCATGTACGCTGCGAGCGTCCACGGAGCGCCGCAAAAGCCGATCAACGGCACGCGGCCGGCCAGGCGCTCCACGGTCAGCTGGATGGCATCGGCTACATATCCAAGCGCCGACTCAACATCCGGCTCGACCAACCGTGCGAGTTCGTCCGGCGATTCAAGTGGATCGGTGAACACCGGCCCCTTCCCCCTCACCATGTCAACGTCCATGCCCAGCGCCTGCGGCACGACGAGGATGTCGGAGAAGATGATGGCCGCATCGAGCGGAAAGCGCTCAATAGGCTGCAGGGTAACTTCGGCCGCGAGCTCCGGCGTGCGGCAGACGGTAAAGAACTCATCCTCCGAACGAAGGGCACGGTACTCGGGCAGGTAGCGGCCCGCCTGTCGCATCATCCAGACGGGTGTGCGAGGGACAGCTTCACTCCGGGCGGCCCGGAGAATCAAATCATTCTGGAGCGTCATGGCGGGAAGTAATGGGATGCAGTACGGCCTGGCTTGTCAGGTCGACACGACTCTGGCCGACGGGGGCGGATCCCGCGCGGGTGGTGATTCCGCCGATATTTGACGCTCAGTTGATGACGGGCCTGAGTTCGGCCTGGCCGTACAGATGCTCGCGGAGGAAATGCGTCGTCAATCCCCAGGATGCCTGCGCAGCGTCATCGTCGTAGTTCAGTCCGGACGGGTTGGCGAAAGCATGCCCCGCACGTTCGTAGACGTGTACGTCGGCATCCTTATCCAGCTCGCGCATCGCCGACTCGAATGCGCGAACGTCATCGAGCGGGATGCTCTCGTCCTGGCCGCCGAAGAATGCAAGCACCGGCGCTTCGATACGGTCGAGATGCTCTCGTTCCATATCTGACAGACGCCCGTAGTAGATGACAGCGGCATCGAGCTCATCCGACAATAACACCGCGCTGCGTAGCGCCACCGTACCGCCGAAGCACCAACCCAGCACGGCGATCTCACCCGCGCCATGCTGCTCGGCCAGGTAGTCGAACGCCGCACGGATGTTGGCATCGATCGCTGCAGGGTTTTCCGAGACGTGCGCCATCGCCGCCTGCGCGCTTTCCGGACTCGTGGTGACTTCGCCGTCGTACAGGTCGACGGCGAGTACGCGGAAGCCCTCGCCCGCGAAACGCCGCGCCATCAACCGGATGTTGTCGTTGAGGCCCCACCACTCATGGATGAGGATGAGCGCAGGCAAATTGTCATCGGCATCACGGCCCATCGCCGTCAGCACGCTGTCGGCATCGATCGGCTCAGAGAAATAGCCGACGAGTTCAACGTCCTCGCCCACGCCGTAGGTGACTTCCTCCGACATCACCGGGATGATTGGCTCCATCACGATCGCCGTTGCATCCGGACGATCACCGCGGTGCTGCTCGGCCATCTGCTCGTCATAGGAAGGCTCACTGGCACACGCCGACAGCAAAAGTGCAAAGAGCAGGATGGGCGAGAGTAGAAGGCGGAATATCATGAGTTCTGGGTAGCGGGTCGTGAGGGGCTGCGGGTAATAAGCCAGGCGGTCACGCCAAACATGGCTCACGGTATATCGCTCATAGCTTAAGC
>CBFGYX010000350.1:0-2788 GCA_965653075.1 uncultured bacterium | reverse complement strand
AAGCCAACAGGTGGCAAACTGTCTTGCGTGGTTATCGTGTCGGCCGAGATGCCGGCATCGCGTCCATCCTCTACATCCCTGCAACCAGCGGTGGATAAGAGTAAGATCAGCGTAAGCAGGGGTAAGTATACGGGCGTGCGCAGGGTCAGTCGGTTACAAGGCATGGGCTGGGTTGATCTGGCGTTCATTCCGAAGTTGGCGCATGAAGTTAGCCGCCAATAGGTGCAAGCCGCGAAGCACATTCAGGATTATTACGTCGGCGCCTGATACCCGGGCTGTGGCCGTGGGGATCATCCGCTCTGCACTCAGTGATACCGCTCTACATAACGATGACGCTGGTCGGGAGCGCCGAGCATCACCAGCTGCATGCCGGTTTCCAGGATGGTGTCTCCGGTAATTGCGGTGTCGATTCGACCATTTCGGCGAACGCCGATGACGATAAGACCTGTCATGGCGCCGATGTCGCTTTCAGCCAGTCGACGGCCTACAAGAGGTGTGGGAACGGGCTCGTCGAACATCGCAAGACTCTCGCCGAGAACGAGCGGCGGATGCTGACTGAGCGTAGCATATACCGTCGTTGCACCGAGCGAAGCGTGGCTCAGCACGAAGTCGGCACCGGCACGGAAAATCGACTCGACATTTCGCTCGAGCGTAACGCGGCTTACGATGCGAAGCGCCGGGTTCAGCCTGCGGCAATAGGCTGCCAGGTAGATGTTCATGGCGTCGTCGTGCGTCGTCAGCACGACAGTGGGTGTCTCTTCGATGCCCGCTTCCATCATCACATCCATTCCTTCGGCGTCTCCATCAAATACCCGATAGCCTTTCGCGCGTGCTCGATCGGCGGCTTGCGGATTCCGTTCGATGATGTGCAACGGGATCTCCTTCTCCCGGAGCGATGCTGCCACGGCCAGCCCGACGGTCCCGCCGCCGATAATAATAACCGGGTTCTGGTTGATGTCATAGATGAGCAGAATGTCATCCAGGAGGTCGAGCTGCTCCTGCGTACCTGCCAGCACCGGTACGCTATGGTCGGTGAGCATGTGCTGAGGCGCGGCGGGATGCGCGATTCCACGTTCCCAGACTGCGATGATGTTGATGCCCGTGGTCTCGCGAAGCCGGGTCTCGCGGATCGATTTGTTGGCAAGCGGCGTGTTGCGGACCGGTAGCTCGGCGATCTTCAGCCCCTCGTACTCGCCCACGATATGCGTATGAGCCTGTGATGCGCTTACCCGGTTAGCCAGTTGCTCACCGAGGCGGCGCTTGAGCGGGACGACCGTCGTGGCCCCGCTCAGCTCCATCACATCCACCGCGTCATCCGACGAAGAGATGGCGAGGATCGGCGTGTCGGGCGCGACCTCGCGAACGGTGATGATGATGTTCGTGTTCATCGTGTCCTCGCGGTTGGCCACGATCAGACGCGCTCGATCGGCCATGAGAGCACGGTAGGTTTCGGGGTTGTCGAGGTCGCCTGCCACGGCTGGTATTCCCCGTGCACGTAAATCGGCCGTCGCGGTCAGGTCGCTGGCAAGCACGAAATACTCGATCTCCTCGTCGCGGAGACGTTTGATCAAGGCCTCGACGACCGGGTCGTAGCTGCACAGAATGACGTGATCGGACGTCCCCTCCGGCACGCGCCGGGGTGCCTTGAGCTGGATCTGCGCTTCCAGCCATGGCGCGTAAAAGAACCGGATGAACGCAAACGGCAACATGATGAGGAGCATCAAAATCCCCGTCACCAGCACGATGAGGCTGAACATGCGGCCCAGATCAGTCGTGAAGGTGATATCACCAAAGCCGAGCGTGCTCATCACCGTGAGCGTCCAGTAAAACCCGGTGAGCCACGAATGCTGCTGCCCCTCATAGACCATGAGCACGTGGAAGAGCACGCTGAACACGATCATCACAAACAACAACAGGGCGGTATACTGCAGCAGTGCGAGTGTATTCTGGCGGACCGTTCGGTCGCTGAGGAAATAAGTGAGCTGCGTGGTGAGGAATTTCATAGCCTGAACGTCGTGCTTCTCTCAGTTGCGCGCCGGCCGCACGACCGATGACCATTCATCGATTCGTGCGCCGAGCCGAGTTTACGGCCCCGGCCGACGAATGGTAAGTACCCGAACCCAGAATCGGCTGTCGTCAGAGTGGGGAGGTTTCAGTTTTCGGTTTTTGGTTTTAGGTTGTTGGTTTTCAGGCCTGGCAGGTCTTTGTGCCGGGCGTGGCGGTGGTGCAGAGGTTTGTGGATTCGTTCAGTCGTCAGACCTGGCAGGTCAAGATTGTCGTGACGCCCCCACATGCTCAGCAGGAACCGCCGACGCCGGGGTGGATAAGTCAGGATCCATGTAAGCGACCCGCCCTTCATCACAGGCATATTTATGTCCGTTCTTTTTCGCCGTCTGCTTCTCCCGGCCGTACTCGTTCTTATTGCACTGCCCGAAGCGCAGGGGCAGGATCAGCGGCCCATCCCATATCCAATCGAGCCCTCTCTGCAGTTCCAGGCGGCCGTCGAAAAAGGAACGCGTACCCGCAGCGGACATCCCGGTGAACAGTACTGGACGAATTATGCCGAGTATCAGATCAGCGCGACGCTGACTCCCGATGATAACCGCCTCAGCGGCAGCCAGACGGTTGTTTATCGGAACGAGTCTCCCGACGAACTCGACCGCGTGCTCGTCAACCTCTATCAGAACCTGCATGCCGAAGGCGCCATGCGGAACCGGCCGGCACAGGTGACCGGCGGGATGGATCTCGAGCGCGTGGAAGTAAACGGTGTCGAGTATCGCGAGGGGAA
>CBFGYX010000349.1:0-2789 GCA_965653075.1 uncultured bacterium | reverse complement strand
CAGTGTGCTCGAGAGATACGTTCGTGATAACGGACACCTCCGGCAGGATCACGTTGGTGGCGTCGAGCCGACCTCCGAGCCCCACCTCCACGACGGCAATGGTGCATCGGACAAACCGCGCGAGCGCTCGCGCCGGGAGTCCGACGAAAGCCGCAAGCCGGCCCAAGAGAGCCGCGCATCACGCGACAACACATCTCGCGACAACACATCACGCGACAACGCATCGCGAGACAAAGCGCCTGCTGCAGACGACAGCCCGGGTCGCTCATCCGAAGGCCGCCGCCCCAACGGCCGCAGCGACAATGCCGCCCGCGAATCTCGCCGCCGTGATAATCGTGGCGATGGCGCACCGGCACGCGCTGAGGCCGAGAACGAGCGCAAGCAGTCAGCCGAAGCCGATCGTTCGGACCGCCGAGAATCTCGTTCCGAACGGGCCGATAAGAGCGATCGCAACGCCGACGCCAACGACCGAAACGATGGCGACCGCTCCGAGAAATCTGATCGCAGTGGCGGTGACCGGCAGGAGCGCTCAGACCGCAGCCGCGGCGATCGCAGCGGCGGTAACCGGTCGAAGCGTGGGGATCGCGGCGACCGCAACGATGGCGGCTCCAAAGGTTCAGACCGGGGGGATCGTTCGAGGCGTTCGCGCGGTGATGACCGGCGGAACCGTCGGAGAGGTCGTCGAGGCCGTGACGACCGCCGGAGCCAGCCGCAGCAGCAGCAACAGCAACATCAGCAGCAGCGTCAGTATACCGGGGGTAAGCCGGAAATGATGGATGAGCGTGAGCTCACCCCGGCCGATCTCGAAGGCATGGTCTCCAAAGTCGGCGTGCTGGAAATTCTGCCCGATGGTTACGGGTTTCTCCGGAGTTCAGGTTACAACTACCTGCCCAGCCCCGAGGACATTTACGTGTCGCCGTCTCAGATCAAGCGTTTCGGTCTGCGGCTGGGCGATACGGTGGATGGAGACGTGCGTCCGCCGAAGGAGGGCGAACGATTCTTTGCCCTCATCCAGGTAAACACCATCAACGGGCGCAAGCCGTCGGAGGTCGAAGACCGGCCACAGTTCGATCAGTTGACGCCGCTCTACCCGGATCGTCATCTCAAGCTCGAAACGTCGCCGTCGGACTACAGTCCGCGCATTCTCGACTTGTTTTCGCCGATCGGCCTCGGTCAGCGTGGCCTCATCGTCGCGCAGCCGAAAACCGGTAAGACGATTCTGCTTCAGAAGATCGCCAACTCGATTACGGCCAATCATCCCGATGCCGCGCTCATCGTGCTGCTCGTCGACGAGCGGCCGGAGGAGGTGACGGATATGCAGCGCAACGTGAAGGGTGAGGTCATCTCCTCGACCTTCGATCAGGATCCTGAGCGGCACGTACAGGTGGCGGATATCGTGCTTGAGAAGGCCAAGCGCCTGGTCGAAGTCGGCCAGGACGTGGTAATTCTCCTCGACTCCATCACTCGCCTCGCCCGCGCGCACAACGCGGTGGCACCCAACACGGGCAAGACGCTGTCGGGTGGTATCGAAGCCGGCGCCTTACGCGGACCCAAGCGGTTCTTCGGCGCGGCGCGCAATGTGGAGGAGGGTGGATCGCTCACCATCATCGGTACCGCGCTCATCGACACCGGCAGCCGGATGGACGACGTCATCTTCGAGGAGTTCAAGGGCACCGGTAACATGGAGCTCGTTCTCGACCGTCAGCTGGCTGACCGCCGTATCTGGCCCGCCATCAACGTAATCAAGTCGGGTACGCGCCGCGAGGAGCTGCTCATTCCCGAGGCACGGCTGACGCGTATCTGGATTCTGCGGAAGCTGCTCGCCGACATGGATTCGATCCAGGCCATGCAGTTCTTGCTCGACAAGATGCGCGGCACACGCGACAACGACGAATTCCTCGTCACCATGAACAGTTGATGATCCAGGCATCGGAACCCCCGGCACGTTTTAAGGTCGACAGGAGCCCTCCGAGCCTCTATTCTCATCACAGCACATGACAGACGAGATCCGCCTCGACACCCTGTTATTTGACATGGACGGGGTGTTGGTCGACGTGTCGCGGTCTTATCGCCGCGCCATCGAGGAGACGGTTGAGCACTTTACCGGCAACCCTATCGTCCCGGGCACCATCCAGCGATACAAGAACGCCGGTGGCTTCAACGACGACTGGAAACTGACGCACGCCATCATCTCCGATACGGGGATGAGCGTGCCGTTTGATCAGGTGGTGCAGGAATTCCAGCGGCGTTACCGCGGCGACAAGTGGGACGGATTCATCGCACAGGAGCCACCCCTCATCGCAACGGACACGCTCAAGACGCTCTGCGAGCAAAAAGGGCGTGTGATGGGGGTGGTCACCGGTAGACCGCACGACGAAGCGGCGTGGACGATGGAGAAATTCGGCTGGAAGCCTTACCTCCCGTTACTCATCGCGCGCGAGAAACACGAGGGACGCCCGAAGCCCGACCCATTCCCGCTGCAACACGCCATGGCCATGCTCGACGCCGCCGGCAGGCCGGTGTCCACACGACGATGCGTCTATATTGGCGACACGGTGGATGATATGATCGCCGCACGCGCAGCCGACGTCTGGGCCATCGGTGTTGTACCGCATTACATCGGGAATCGGGAGGAGCAGGCCGAGATTTTACGTGAACGCGGAGCCCATCACGTCATCTTCGACCCCAACGACCTCGTCAACCTGGTCGACCGGCTTCACGAGGTGATCGCAGGGGCAGCGGTGTAGGGAGAGCGATAAGTCGCGAGCCTTAAGCCCGGAGATTTGGGC
>CBFGYX010000348.1:0-2789 GCA_965653075.1 uncultured bacterium | reverse complement strand
TAGCGCACTTGCATGGGGTGCAAGGGGTCGCAGGTTCAAATCCTGCCGTCCCGACTGATACAAACCCGCTGGTAGAACTGCCGGCGGGTTTCTGTGTATCTGTCCGTGCCGTCGCGCCGAGCCCCTCGGCCGAGCGATTTTATCGCCGCCATCATATCCGGCCCCGTTCTCACGCAATGGAGCAGATTCAGCGAGAGAAGCAAACCCGACTTCCCGACTGGCAGGCCGTCAGCCCGCGCGAGGATGCCATCAACAAGGCGCTCCTGCGCCGCGCGGAGGGTAAGATCCGCACACTCGTTTCGGCGCTGATCGAAGATCCGATCATCCACCAGCACCACAGCTACGGCAATGCCGTCTCGGTGCGGCGTCTCGGCTACAACGACCACGGCCCCGTCCACGCACGCATCGTCACGTACAACGCGTTGAAGATCCTCCAGATGCTGAGCAAGAACGGCATCGACACCTCTCTCGAGCGAGAGGAGGTGGGCACGCTGGAAGACTCAGCGGCGGCCCTCGTGCTCGGCTGTTTTCTCCACGACGTCGGCATGGCCGTCACGCGCGAAGATCACGAGTGGCACTCCATCGCGCTCTCCGATGAGTTCATCCAGAAATACACAGCGCTGATCTACGATGAAGGCGATCCCATGCGCGTCGTCGTCCGATCCATGGCTCACGAAGTCATCGTAGGCCATATGGCCGCCAGCCGCATCCATTCCATCGAAGCGGGCATCGGCCTCGTTGCCGACGGCACCGACATGGCACGCGGCCGCTCGCGGATCCCGCAGCTCCTCGGCCGCGATCCAGCCGTCGGAGACATGCACCGCTTTTCGGCATCGGCCATCCAACGCGTCGATATCGTTGAGGGCGATGCCAAACCCGTCCGCATCACCGTGACGATGGAGAACGTAACGGGGCTCTTCCAGGTCGAAGAGGTGCTGATGACGAAGGTCAAAGCATCACCCGTAATGCCGTACCTCGAGCTCTGCGCGCTGGTGGGAGACGAACCTCCGCGTTTTTACCTCCGCTGATTCCGCCGTCCATCCGGGATCCCGTTAGCTCTTTTGCACCGGCCGGCTGCTGTTTTGGGGGAACCGGGTGCGGCCTCGCCTTCGCCTGCCGTTGTGCACCGGGACGGCGAAAGCCGGCGCCCGTTTTCCACCGCTCTTGCGGCCATACTTCGGACGCACATCCCCGTGCATTTCGATCACCGGACCCCGAGCAACAACGCGATCCCGTACGCCACGATCACCCCGTAGGCGAAGCTCGCGAGTGTGCCGATGATGATGTACTCCGCCTCGAGCCGGTTCGACTGATCCCTGATCTCGCCGATCCGGAAGAACGCCTTCGCCGCGACGAGGAATCCTACGGCCGTGAGATTTCCCGTCAGCACCAGGACATACAGCAGCGTTCGCTCGAGGTAACCGATCACGCGTCCGCCATCCCCAAAGCCGCGAGCATCTGGCAGCGCGTCTTCGCCCGCGCGTTCAATGAGTTCATCCAGGTAGGGCACGAGCGTCATTCCCACGACGATCCCGCCCACGCGTATCGTCAGGACGGCGCCCGCAAGGACGAGCAAGATCGGATACACGGTCTCTATCCCCAGGGCGCTCCATGCCGGATCGCCGTGAAGCATCGTCGCACCCACAGCCGCAGCGGCAATCGTCACGAGATGAGCCGCCTGATCGCCAAAGAACCAGGCAATGCCCTCGCGCCCAAAACGCGACTTCACCCAGTCGATCACGCCGTGCGTCAATCCGATAGCCGCAGGCAGCCATATGACATGCCATAAGCCGCTCATTGCATACACGAGCCCCGCATGGATGAGGCTATGGCGCGCAAGGACTAACGGCTCGCGCTTTCGTGCAACGTCTTCATTCGTCTGCAGAACGAAATCGCCAAGCACGTGGGCAGCCAGCAGCAGAATGAACAGGTCGACAGGGGAGGATGCCATTCAAGCGTCCATCGATCGGATGAGTCCGTTCATGGCATCGAGCCAGCCGCGAACCGCCGGCCACGACGCTCGCTGAAGATGCTGAGCGACTGCCTGCTGCGATATGGGACCTCCCGGCCAACCCCTCCCAATTTCCTCTTGCGACTGCCCTCGCATCGCGCGGCTCACGGCCGTGGCCTGGGCTGCCGTCCAGTCCGTCACCACCTCATCGACCAGCACCGTAGCCGCGTTTACCAGCCGCTGCTGTGCGTCATCATCAGCATGCAGCGAGAACGCCATCCGCCGATCTTTCGGCAACGAATCGAGCCCACGCCCCGACCGCGTAAACGCATCTCCGTATCCGCGCGACACGTCGCCGTCGCCCGTGCTCTGGGTCGTTCCCACGGCACCGACTGCCCGGCTGTCGAGATCTTCGCGCCAGGCTTTTAGCTCAACCCGAATGAACAGAGCAATGAACGGCAGCCATTCAGGTGTGCGCGTAAGTAGTTGCCAGCCATCGCCGCGGTAGACGTCGACTTCACTCACATCTACCTCATGTTCAAGCAGCGCGCGGCGGCACAACTCCAAGCGGTCAGGGACCATCTTCCTCACGGCAGCCGATAATTTCTCCGACATGACGAGGTCGCCGGTCAAAACAGCTGTTAATGTTTCACTCATCTGTAAGAACCCGTGCAGGCGCAATCGTAATACAAGCGCTTTCGCTTGTAAATGACATATACAAGCGAAATGGCTTGTATCAGATGATTACAATCATAATCGCTTGTAATCGACATTTACAAGCGTTTTCGCTTGTGGACGTGCGCGCTCACTCCACATTATCGATTTGAGCTTTCTGAAG
>CBFGYX010000347.1:0-2801 GCA_965653075.1 uncultured bacterium | reverse complement strand
GGCGTCGAAGGCGGGGCCGCGCTTGCGATCGACTTCCCCAGCATCCTTGAAGGCCAGGCGGGCGTGAACTTCGCGGCGTACGACCGGCCCGAGGGCTTGATGTGGATGATCGACGGCAAGCTCGGCGACGGCGGCGATGGGCCGATAAGCGTGATGCGCGGCATGGCTGAGGCCCGCGGCGACTTCCTCGCCTCGAACGACGGCGTGTTGCTCCGCGAGCTGAGCGTCAGCCTGAGCTCGCCGAAGATCTACATCGTGGAGGTCAAGGCGGATGCCGAGATGTCGTTCTGGTATATACCGGATAGAGCACTTGGCGGTTATGGCGAGCTTGCGGTTGAGGCGTCGGTGCTGGGTGGACTCGCAAAGGCGGGTGCAGATCTAAAGGGCGCATATCTCCGTGAGCAGGAGCTCATCTACATGGCCGCTTCGGCTTATGTGAGCGTGCTCTTTGTTTTCGAGGGAAGAATCGGCATCTGGGCGAGTATCGAACAGGGAAGGCTCAAGGCGGATACCGGCACCAACCCGCGCTACGACCGGATGGTGGCCGATGCAAGGCAGCAGGCCGAAGACATGATCGCCCGCGCCGACGAGATGGCAGCCGCCATGGAGGCCGCTCGAACCGCGCCGTTTGAGTACGACGCCGAGATGCTGAGCCAGGCCGGCCTGCAACTGGTGAGCGCATCCGCCCATTCGCGCGCAAATTATGCCGAAGCCATGCTGTGTAATGAGCAGCGGCTTTACGTAAACGATTGCGCGACGCCTTTTAACAATCGATTCAACCGCCTGAACAATCTCGCGCGTCAGATTCTGACCGGACCTCGCCCGAACATCGGCACCGACATCGATGCCGAATTCCGCTCTATCGAGCGGTCGGTACAGACACTCCAGGACCGCGCCGCAGCGGTGGAGCAGTATCTCCGTGATCTCGAGGTACAGGCCATTGAATGGAGTGAAGCTGCCGCGATGCAGTTCGAGCAGATGCAGCTCGAATCGCCCTTGACGGCGTACCAGCCGGCTGTATACACGGGCGAGGGGGATGAGCGCCGGATGATCGCCGCGCCGTCATTCCACATCGATGAGCAGCGCGACGAGGCGCAGACTGAGGCCCTTGCCGATCTGAAGCGGGACGTTGACGCGCTCGATGAACAGTACCGCAGCGCCATCGCAAGCACGGCGCACCACCTCGGCCAGATCACCGAGCTGATGTCGGGAAGCATCCTTTACAACCAGACGTCATGGGCGAGTTACTCGACGTCCGTAAACCACGTGGCCGAGACCTACGCCGACATCACGGCCGACATCCAGTATGCGTTCGCCGTCCGCGCGGATTCTCTGTGGAGGAACCGGACCTGGGCCGAACAGCGACGTTCCGCCGTCCAGAGTGGCGCGTACGCCCGGCACCACATCGAGGCGATCATGGATGGGATGATCAGCGATTATAAAGCGGATGGACGGGAAGTCCACGCCGTAGCGTTGGCGTGCAATCGCTTCTTCTGGATACAGCAGTTGAGGCGGCTGGGCGACAGTGACTTCAGCCTTGCGGATCAGAATGCGGCAACCAATGAGTTCTGCGCCCAGGTGACGGGATATCAACAGCAAGGCCGGAGTGATCTTGTGGAGCGGGAATTCCGGAACGCAGGCATCGCACTCTGGCACGACGTCCCGCGTGAAGGGCTCGACGCGTGGAGCGAGCAGCTCCGGATCGAGGGCCGGGCCAACCGTGCGTTGATGAACGACGTCCTGCAGCCGATCCAGAGCGGGCATCTCGCACTCACGCAGTCCGTCGACCGGGTCTATCTGCTGCAGTCGGAGATGGCCGCCACGCTTCACGGCATGCTTGAGGAGTACATCTCCTGGCGCCGCGGATCGCAGGGCCTGGCCGACGGCGCTACCGATACCGTGATCGATGCCCACGAGGATATGCGCCTGTCGTTGTTGCGCTCGCTCGAAGCACCGACGATTACCGACATCACGGCCAGCCGCAACCTGGCGGCGAACAGAGCGACGGCCTCCATCTGGGCGTCGGCGACACATCCCGAGGAAGTCGCGCAGCTTTCGTACGCCTTCCGCCAGGGTTCGGCGACGAATATTTACGGCCAGGGAGATCTCTACGGGAGCGGACGGAGAAGAAACTTCACACTGCACACCTTCGCGAATACGGAGAACCAGACCACGCAGGACTGGTCCGTCTTCGTGCGAGCCCGCGGGCCGCTTGGGAACTCGGTGACCCGTGCGACGAGCTTCACACTCGCCGTCGCGCAGACCGGAAGAAGTTCAGCGCCCGACGGGATGATCCCTGACATGATGCCGGAGGACAACTCACCGCCGTCGCGTCCCATCCTTTCATTCCCCGATTATACGTCGGCACGCGACCAGAACTCGGTACAGCGTCGCTGGACGAACAACGGCGGTCGCCTTGTCTTCGACGCACTTGCGGCCGACGCTCAGTCCGACATCGCAGGGTACGAGTACCGCATCGGTACGACGCCCGGCGGCGATGACGTGCGCGGCTGGAGCGAGGCCGTGGGTGTTCCGGTTCTCGATGTAAATCAGGCTGGCTCGATGGGCAACGCCTTGCGGCGCATCACGGTACACGGACTGGCACTGGAGGAAGGCGTGCCGTACTTCGTGAGCGTGCGCGCGACGAACGGTGCCGGCTTGACGAGTAGCGTGGCCACTGATTCCAGAGGCGTCGTGTTCGATCCCACGCCACCCACGACGCCGGGCGAGGGCTCATTCGGGGCGGACACCGGCACGGAGTTATATGCGATGGGCATGATGCCGATGATTGCGTATCGCCC
>CBFGYX010000346.1:0-2804 GCA_965653075.1 uncultured bacterium | reverse complement strand
TCGTCGCACTCGCCATCAATTTGCTGATGGTCGTCGCCGCGATCGACTCGATCATGCTCACCATCCCAAAGAAAAAGCCGGGAGAGGGCGATCTCACGACGCAGGCCGAAGTCGCTACCGCCGATCCGAAGGCAGAGTAATAATCCTTCCTCAACCGTCGACGCCTCGCCGTTATGAATCCGATCCTGAAAGCACTCGAAGCAGACCGCGACCAGATGACGGAGTGGTTTGAGCACATGCACCGCAACCCCGAACTCTCGATGCGGGAGGAGAAGACCGCTCGGTACATCGCCGACACCGTCAAAGGGTGGGGATATGATGTGGAGGAAGGCATCGGGAAGTACGGCATCGTCGCGTCGATGACCGTTGGGGAGTCCGACAAGGCGATCGGCTTGCGGGCCGACTTCGACGCGCTGCCGATTCAGGAAGTCAACGACCTCGACTATAAGAGCCAGGTCGACGGCGTGGCGCACTTATGCGGGCACGACGGCCACACCACGATGCTGCTCGCGGCAGGCAAGTATCTCGCAGAGACGAAAAACTTCAATGGGACGGTCAGGCTGATCTTCCAGCCCGCCGAGGAGACGATGGAGGGCGGACCGGCGATGATCGCGGATGGCCTCTTCGAACGCTTCCCGGTGGATGCCGTCTTCGGGATGCACAACATGCCGGGCCTGGAGCTTGGGAAGCTCTATTTCACCGCCGGCGATGTAATGGCGGCGGTCGACAACTGGGAGATCGAGCTGGTCGGCAAGGGCGGCCACGGCGCGATGCCCGAGCTCAGCATCGACCCGGTTGTGGCGGGCTCGTCGCTCGTGATGGCGCTGCAGTCGATCGTGGCGCGCAACGTCTCGCCGCACAACAGCGCGGTGGTGACGGTCGGCGCCTTCCAGGCGGGCGAGGCCGGTAACGTGATCGCGAATTCAGCGACGCTGCGGCTTTCGCTGCGCACCACGACGCCCGAGGACCGTGACATGGTGCTGGGCAAGGTACGCGACCTCACTCGCGCGACCGCGGAAGGATTCGGCTGTACGTATGACATCCGCGAAGGCCAGCCGGGTGCCGTGCTCACGAACGACGAGGACGAAACCCTCAAAGCCGCGACGATTGCGCGGGAGGCGTTCGGTGATGCCGAGGTCTTGTACCCCGGTCCAACGTTTCTTGGCTCGGAGGATTTCGCCTTTATGCTACAGGAGAAGAAGGGTACCTACTGCTTCCTCGGTAACGGAGACACGCCGATGGTGCACCATCCCGAATATACCTTCAACCCGGAGATCCTCCCGAAAGGCGCCGCCTGGTGGGCGGTGCTGACGGAGGGATACCTTCAGTAGCTCGGCGCGAACGCAGGCATCATCCCCAACCAACGAGGTATCAACGTAATGATTACCGTAACAGGCAGCACCGGCACGATCGGGGCGGAGCTCGTTCGCTTGCTCTCGGAGGCGGGCGTGCCTGTTCGTGCCGTGATGCGGGATTTCTCGCGTATCCAGCCGCTTCCGCACGTCGCCTGGCTGCAGGCGGATCTCGAAGACACGCGCGTGCTTGAGCCTGTGCTCGCCGGCTCCCGCGTGCTCTTCCTGCTGACGGGCAACAAGTTCGGTTTTGGTGAGACGCAAATCGAGATGATCCATAAGGTGGAGCGGCTGGGCGTCGAGCATGTCGTCAAGCTTTCGGCGCTCGGGGCATCACCGCGGACGCAGGCGCCGCTCGCCCGCGAGCATTACGAGGCGGAGCAAGCGCTCGAAGCGTCGTCGATGTCGTGGACGATCCTGCGGCCACACACGTTCATGCAGAACTGGCTGGATGACGTCGCTGAGACGGTCCGCAACGAGCAGACGATTTATGCGGCCATCGGTGACGGACGCGTGCCGTTCATCGACACCCGGGACATTGCAGCCGTCGCAGCCGAGGCGCTGCTCAATCCGGAGCGCCACGCCGGGCAGCGATACGTACTTACCGGAGGCGAGGCCGTCGGCTACCACGCGCTGGCTGATGAGTTGACCGAGGTCACCGGGACGACCATCACGTACCGCTCGCTGTCGGAAGACGAGATGCGTCAACGAATGGAGTCGGAAGGGATGAGCGCAAAGATGATCGATTCGTATCTCGCGCTCGCCTCATACCAGCGGGCCGGTGGGCCCACCGAGCGGGTCTCGGAAAGCGTCTGCGACATCCTCGGCCGCGAGCCGCGGTCAATCCGTGATTTCGTGCGGGATTACAGACACGAGTTCCTGCCGTTGACCTGAACAGGCCCGGGCTTTTTCACTGGGGCCTACGCGATATTATCGGGCCATATACATCATCGGGCCGTATACGTCGGGAAATCCGGTTGAAATGCGGCGGTACCGCCGGCAGCCGACGCCGGTTCGGCGGGCGCGGGATGATCCGTCCGTACGAGCGCACCGACGTTCTGCCACAGGATGAACGTCCCCATCGCGACGAGGAACACGGCGAAGCTTCGCTTGAGTACGTCCTGCGAGATCCGGCTGCCGATCAGCTTGCCGGCAAACGTGCCTGCGATTCCAATCACGGTGAAGAGCAGAATCAGGCTCCAGTTCATCGAAAAACCGGCCTCTGCCAGCACGTCGATGTACTTGTAGAATCCGCTCGCGCTTTTCAGGGCGATGATCGCCAGACTCGTGCCGATGGCCAGGTGCATCGGCAGTCCACCGAGGATGACCAGAGCGGGCACGATGAGGAAGCCGCCGCCCACGCCTACGATCCCCGTCACGACCCCGACGACGAGGCCCTCGATCATGATCTTCCAGGCTGCGTGGGGCGTCGAGGCCGTGACGGGTGAGACG
>CBFGYX010000345.1:0-2804 GCA_965653075.1 uncultured bacterium | reverse complement strand
GGATCTGCTTGCGAGCATCGACAGCCGCGAAATCGAAATCGATGCCGTTTTATTCGAGGTGAACCTCTCGAAGGCACGCGAGCTGGGCATCAACTGGGATGTTGTCTTTGGTGATCAGACGAGCTCCGGTGGTACGGGCGGATCCGGCGGCACGGGTGGGAGCGACGGCTCGAGCAACCGTCGTAACCAGTTCATGTTGAGGACGGGCCGCGCGTTTGAACCGATCGACGGCGTCATCACGGCGCCCGAGAACCTGCCAGTCTCCGACGTCTTCCGCGTGCTGGAAACGTCGGGCGTGGGCGAGACCGTCGCCAGCCCCAGCGTTACCGTGCAAAGCGGGGAAGAGGGGCGCATCCAGATTGGATCCGATGTGCCGATCCAGACGCGCGACTTCTCCGGCAACACGATCACGCAGTTCTTCTCGACCGGAATCATCGTGAACGTCACGCCGACGCTCATCAGCGAAGCTCTGGCTGATACCTTCGGCGCGCCGATTCAGGATTTCATCCACCTGGATGTAGCCGTTGAGAAATCGAGCAGCCGTCCGTCGCTCTCCGGGCCGGTCATCGACCGAAACGTCGCGAACACCAAGGTGCTGCTTCTCGACAGCGAGCAGACGATCATCGGCGGATTGTACTCGACGGAGACGTCATCGACGCGGCGCGGTATCCCCCTCTTGAAGGATCTGCCGCCCTGGTTCTTCGGCCTCCGGTACGTTTTCGGATACGAGCAGGTGACGAGTTCGCAGAAAGAGCTCCTGATTGTACTGCAGGCGCGCGTCGTTGACCCGATCCGTCTGCGTGCCCAGCGAACGCCCGAGCGCAACCTGCTCGAACGGCGCCGCGAAGACATCCGCCGCAGCCTTGAGGGATTCAGCGACGAGGTGTCGAGTCGGACGCACGTGCCGGGCGACTGACCGTCATAAGCATGGTGAATGATCGAGAGGCGGCGTCCGGCGGGCGTCGCCTCTTGTCGTTATGCGCGCCGGGGTGCAAACGTGGCGATCGTTTACGCCGACGCAGGATCCACGCCCGCCGAGAACAGCGGCGCGGCGCGATAAAGAAGGTCGTGCCGGTATTGCTTTACCCGATGAGGACGCTCATTGCGAAGCTCCGTTTGAGCGAGCGCCCACCGGCTTAGTGCTTCCTCATATTGGCTGAACCGATCGTGTAATTGCCACGTGGTTCGGATTGAAAGCACCTCGATCAGAACAAGTACGAGAACGACGCCGGCCGCGATCGACGGATGAGCGGCAAGCGTGCTGTCGGCCGCGAGATGCGCCGCCAGAAAGAGCGGTACCACGATGCCAAGCTGCGCGCGCGTCGGTAGCAGTCGCCGATAGACGCGGTGAAACTTGCGCCGTACGGCTTCAACCTTCTCTTGCTGCGGCATGAGCCGAGGAAGTTGCTTAACGAGAACCGCCCGCAACCCACGCAACGTGCAAGAGTCATCCCAGATATGCTCCGCCCGGTTCAGGCAACGTTTAAGTAGCGCCGTATCGAGCGGCTGCTTCAGGAAACGTTCTTCCAGGCGGAATTGCTTGATCGCGCGGTCATTCCGCATGAATTGCCATATCTTCGACGCCAGGAGCCCGGTAAAGAGGAGCACCGAAACGGTCGAGACCCACGTAGCCGTCGACCCAACCACCACGATGCCGGTGGCGGCCAGACCAGCGGCTATCAAATTGAGAATTCGCAGCCGGCCGAACTGATGGCGGATATGCTGTGTGAGCGGAAGGAGACCGGGATCCATGGTCACGGGCTGGTGGTTTGCCCGGGCGTTGTGCGCGAATCGTACCAACACACGCGCTGTTAAGCAACCGATTAGCTACTGATGTTCCGAAGCCTGCGCCGCCTTCCCAAGGAATTCTGGGCCGCGATAGCCGTCTCGGCGGTCATCCTCGGCGGATGCGCCGCACTGCAGGCGCCGGAGCCGGTCATACCAGCCACTCCAAACGACCCGTCGTGGAGCGCGCGCGACATCCAGGATCACCTCACCTACTTGAACGGATCGGCTACGGTCGGGCGAACCATCGGCTCTGCGGCGATGGAATCCGCCGCCCAGTACGCGGCCTCGCGGATGCAGGCGTATCGGCTGCAGCCCATTTACGGCAACGCGCGCGCGCTGTCGTTCACCACGCCTGTCCACCGCATCCGCTCGACGACGCTGGCATCCGTCCAGCGAGACTCGCTCGTACTCCAGCCGGGCATCGACTATATCGCCGACAGCCGCACCGACTCGGGCGCCGTCAATATGCGCTTCATGCACGTGGCACGTACGGGCGATGTGGCACCCTTTCCCACCGCAACAGAGAGCGCCCTCGCGGTGATGATTTCGGGAGAGGCGGCGACGCCTGAGCGGCTCGGAGATCTGGCATCACGCGGTTTCCGTCTCGCACTCGTGGTGAGAGGCCTCGCCCCGGTAGGCGCCGCTCAGCCCACGCCCGGGCTGCTCGTCATGCAGATCACGCCCGAGGCCGCCGCATGGGTGCTGGGATTATCCGCCGAGCAGTTCGATGAGATCTGGAATACGGACGTCATGCTGCGGTCGCTCCCGCGGCGCCTTGTGGCAACCGTCGATGCCGGGTGGGAGCATGAGGCCGAGGCCATCAACGTCGGTGGATACCTGGCGGGGCGCCATCCCACCCTCATGCGCGAGCTCGTTATTGTGGCGGCGCCGCTTGATTCACCGCGCCTCGTGCGAGGCCAGCGACTTGTCGACGTCGACGATCGAGGGACGTACCTGACCACGCTTCTGGAGGTCGCGCGGAACGAAGCTGACGTGTCGATGCGGTGGATACATCC
>CBFGYX010000344.1:0-2805 GCA_965653075.1 uncultured bacterium | reverse complement strand
GCCGAGCCGAGATCGGCCAATCGCTCGCCGGCTCCCGCGCCTCCGGCGCCTCCAAGCTGGAAACTCTCGCTGGCCGGGCGGCCCGTGGCGATGTAGGAGATGATGTTGGCGTAATCGAGCCCCGGTGGATTGCGTGATTCGAGCTGCAGATCAAGGCTGTCGAGGCGGCCTGTTACGCCGAGGACGATGACGACCTGGTCTTCCCGGCCACGTGAGCGCACGTTGTACTCGGCCTCCAGGTCGAGCAGCATGTCGGCGAGGGCACCGTTGAACTGAAGCAGCCCCGTCGAGATCTGGAACGTCCGGCCGAATTGCCGGATGCGGCTCCGCTCAGGAATGACCTCGATGTCGCCAAAGATGGCCATCTCGCCGCCGGGGGGCTTTGCCACGTCAAGGCGGCCGGTGAACTGGATATCCATCGAGGGATTGGCATTGGAACGGAGCCAGGTGTTGCGCTCCGTCCGCACCGACAGGTTCATGCTGAGGGCATCGTAAAAATCGAACGTAGCGGCCTCGGCTTCGGCCACGCGAATGCCGAAGCGCTGCTCGACCAGTCGCATATCATCTTGCGTGAGCTCGACCAGCTCGAAACCTTCGCCCATGGTCTCCTCGGTCAGGTAAATGTCTGCCTGCACAACATGGACATCCCCCCGGAGCACGGGCGAGAGCATCGCGCCGGTCAGGGTGAGGTCGGCGTCGGCCACGATGCGATACGCGTCGATGTCGGCCGCGAGGAAGCGGTTGGCGTTGATTCGAAGGTCGAGCCCGAGGTTGGTGAGCGTGGCGAAGTTGATGGATCCGCGGACCTCGGCCGTCCCGGAGCCCGAACGCGCGACGACCCGGTTGATGTCGACCCGGTTATCGGCCATCGCGGCGTCGACCTCAACCCCGCGCAGCTGAATGCCGATGGCGGGCAGGCTCAGGATGCCTTCGCGAACGGTGGCATTGCCCGAGAGCAGCGGATTTGTCATCTCGCCGCCCACGTGGACACTACCATCGAGCCGACCTTCGAGCCGGTCGATGGTCTCTCGATCAAGGAACGGCATGAGCCAGTTGATGGAGAAGTTCTCCGAGAGGATGTCGATGTCGAGCTCGCCGAGCGCCGGACCTTCGGCCGCGCGGACGCCCACGGCGCCTCGTCCCTCGGTGGTCTCGCGGCGCACGAGCCGCATGTCGAGCGGGATGGATCCATCGGCCGTCAGACTACTGCCGTCATCATGTGTCAGCACGGCGTCGAGCATCAGGCGGAGGTCGGCATACTCCAGCGAGAGATCCATCGTGCCCACGTACTCACCGTCGCTGCGGAGGTCGGCTTCAAGCAGACCGCTAAGGCGCGGGGCCTCGCCGGGGCCGGTGAGATCCACAAACCCCTCTACGGTGCCGCCGAGGCCTTCGAATCCGAACAGATCGGCGATGGCGTCGAGCCGGAAGCTCTCAAGCGTAAGGACGAGGTTCTGTTCGCCGGCGGGATTGATGACGCCGTCGACGGCGAGCTGCTGCTCGTCGGAGTACAGCAGCAGATTGCGGATGCGGATGGCCTCGCCGAACGCGATGGAGGCTTCCTGAAGGAGCACCCACTGGTCGCGATCGAGCCGGAGGTCGAGGCTTTCGAGAACGATCTGTCGGCGCTCCGGATTGAGATCTGCCGTCCCGTTGACGCGCAGATCCCGGGGGCCGTCGAGCATGGGGTCGACGGCGAACCGCAGCGAGTCGCCATCGAGCGCGGCTTCGTAGGTGCCGCGTTGCACACTTGTATTGGCGACGACGAAGTAATCCAACTCGCCGCGTGACTCCGCCCGCTGCAGACCAAGTCCGGGCGTCATCGCACCCGCGATGAACCCGCGGAATCCATTCAGGCGAATATCATTGTAGACGAAGACCTCGAGATCGGCCGTGGCATCAAACTGCACCATCCCCGGCTGCCCGTAGACCCTCGCCTCGACATGCCCCCGCTCAAGTGCAAGTTGATCGAGATCCATCAGCGGTCGCACCGGTGCGAGATCAACCACCTCCAGATCCAAATAGAAATCGGACTCGTGGACGGCAGTCGTATCGAACGCAGCGATACGCCCATTCCCCACCAAATCCAGCACGTTAGAGGCCAGCGCGAGCGAGTCGACCTGGATGAGTCCGTGGAATACAAGGAAGTCGGCACGGCCTGCCGAAACCTCGATCCGGTCGTAGAAGGATTCATCGATCGTGAGCCGGCCTTCCGCCGAAAGGGAATGTGGATCGAAGCCCTCGCCGACGATCTCGAAGGCTACGGAGATACTCGACTCAAGCGTGTCTGCATGGATGATGCGAGCGACGTCGACGTTGTTAAACGCACCCTCCGCCTCGTAAGCCGGGCGTTCGTCGAACAGGCGGCCTCGCGCAGCGGCATGGAACGACCCGGCCGACAGATCGCCCTGAGCCGTGATGCGCGAGAAGCCGCTGCGGACATCGGCCTCGATACGAGCGGCGTCGATCCGTTCACGATTCACCACCGACTCGTCGTGGTCGAGCTGTGCCCGGAGGGTCATCGTACCCGGCTCGAATCCCTCGCCGGCGAGTGAAAACTGCCCCGCGAGGCGCGTCGAGAGATCGCCCTCGGCGAGAAAAGCTCCCACATCCACACCACGGAAGACGCCGCGGTCCACGCGGTACGTCGGGCGCTCGAGGAACGGCTGGGCATCGCCGGAGACGCGCACGAGGCCCTCCGGAAGTTCGGCACCGATGTCGAAGGAGGCATCACCACGGTTCATCGAGATGACCGCCTCGCCGCTGGATATAGCCTGACGCTTGTACAACGACGGCGCCAGATCG
>CBFGYX010000343.1:0-2807 GCA_965653075.1 uncultured bacterium | reverse complement strand
CCAGTGAGTGATCGGGTGTGGATGAATTTTACGGAGTCGCGCAGATGGTTATTCGAAGAGCGACTGCGACGGATCGAGCCTGCCGGTGTAGTAATCGATGAGACGCTGCTGGAACACAAAGTCGTAGCGTGCCTGGACGAGGTCTCCGGCGGCGCGAACCTGAGCGGCGCGAGCCTGCGATAGTTCTACGAGGGTTGCCGCCCCAAGGTTATAGCGTTCCTGCTCGGCCTCGAGCGCCTGGTCGGCCGCGCGCAGTTGCGTGTTGGCCACGTCGACGCGCTTCTTGGCAGCGAGATAGTCCAGATAGGCCTGCCGCACCTGCACGGCGGTACCCTGGCGGGCATTCTCGAAGGCCAATTCGGCGTTGGCGAGATCCACACGGGCCTGCTGCACATTATTGCGTGTTACCCGCCGGTCGAAGATGGGGAAGCTGAGTGATAGGCCGATCGACCCGGAGCGGTTGGTGTCGAAGAACTGATCCTGAAACGACATCGGCCGAATCGTGGAGTACGAAGACCCGAAGCCGGCCGACAGGTTGACCGACGGCCACCGCGAGGAACGGGCAACACGGATTCCCTCTTCGGCAGCACCGATGGTGAAGGCGCGTGCGGCGAGGTCGCTACGGAGGTCGAATGCGCTGCGCAGAAGCTCGCCCGGCTGATACTGCTCCGGCTCAAGCGGGAGATCGTCGACGGACGGCGCGACGAACTCATAATTGCGGAACGGGTCGAGCTGCAGGATCTGGATGAGGTTCGCTTCGGCAAGCTGGTACAGACTCTGGATATTCAGGAGGTCAAGCTCGGCGGCGGCAACGTTCGCTTCCTGCTGGTAAAGATCAGAGATGGGCCGTGTACCAACATTCGTGAACTCGCGAATCTGCCCGAGCTGCTGCTGCTGTGATTCCAGGTTCTCTTCGAGGATGTAAATCTGTTCCTGCCGTTCGACGAGGGCGAGATACGCCGACATGACGTCGAACACGGTGGTCTGTCGTTGCCACTGGAGGTCCAACTGCCCGGCCTGCTCCAACTGGCGCGCCTGGTCGTATGCCGCAACGTCGCCGAAGCCATTGAAAACGTTCATGTTGGCGTTGACGTTGGCCGACATGTCTCTGGACGTCTGATCGACGATCTGGCCTTCGAGTTGGCTGAACGTTCGGCCGTAACGCTGAGCGCCGCTCGACGAGAGCGAGAGTGTGGGATAGAAGTTCATCCGCTGACGCGAGACACTGATCTCGCGTGAGGCAACGACGTTTTCGGCCTGCCGCAGGGCAATGTTCTGTTCGAGCGCGATCCGAACGGCGTCGTTGAAGGTGATCGTCGTGGCGTCCTGTGCACGCGCCTCCGGTGCGACGAGGAGCATGAAGAAGCAGAACGCTATGGCAGCGCGGAAGGAAGGTCGGGATTGAGGCATAACCTGTCGGCGAGAAACGGACATCGTGAGGGATCGCTTCGGAGGGACTAGACGTGGCATCATTGCGATTGTTACGCGCCTCTCCGAACGCTGAATCAATTCGAGCCGGGAACCGACGTTCCCGGTTGGTTACAGAATGGCATTCGACTGCCGGTAGAGGACTAACGCACCGATCGCCCGATTCGTCTTTCGGATCACATGGATGGCGCGTTGTATGAGGATCGAGTCGAGATCGATGAACGAGCGGATCCGGGAAGACTAACGGATGGGGATAAGGGGTGAACTCACCTCGTCTCCATCGTCCACCGTCACCAGGAACCAACAACTAAGAACAAGGAACCAAAATTCAGTATCCGTTCTCCTGCGTCCGAAGTAAACGGCGCAAGAGCCGTGGGATCGGAGCGGACGCCGTCGGCGTCCCGGCGCACAGCAGCGAACGAAGCCGTGGCCTGACCCGGTTCATCCCCCAAACCTGCAAACGAGCAGGCCACTTAAAGCTGTATGATGTGAGCGGCGGCCGGCCGGCCGACCGAAGAATCCTGTCGGCATAACCGCGCGGTCCGGTAAATCGGGGACGGAGGCAGATCTTGCGGAACCCCGCCGACTGTGTGGGGCGTACGTTGCATCTTTGAAACAACTTAGTGCTTTGTCAAATGGAGCAGCGCCCCGCCCCGATTGAGTATCAGAAACCTGAGGCTCCGGGCATCGCGATCAACTTCGACAACACGGTATCGCTGTATCATGTGGTTGGCCCGGACGATAGTTTTGAGCGTGCCGCGCTGGATCTGTTCGACCTGCTGATCGACGCGCAGAAGCGTTTTCCGGACTGGCCGCGGGCGTATTATGTCGACATAGTTGGCCATGTCGATCCGGACGGGCGGTTTGAGGAAGACTTTGTTGAGCTTCAGCAGGAGTTCTTTTTCTCGACGATCGCCCCGTTTGTGACGGCGCTCGAGCTTCCGCTGACCGGGCCGCTGCTCAATCCGGAGCCGCAGCGTAACGACGTGCCGGACGGTCTTGGCATTTCGGACGACGACGCGCCGGCCGTTTGATTCGGCTTCCCCCCTCCTCATCCGCTAAGTAAACCGCATGACCTCGAAACCAGAACGGCCGGATTTGGAGTCATCCGGTTGGTTCAACCGCTTCTTGAAGTTCGTCGAGTGGCTGGGCAATCTGCTTCCGCACCCGGTAACACTCTTTGCGATCTTCGCGCTCGGCGTGATTCTGCTGAGCGGAATCGCAGATTTTTTCGAGATCTCCGTAATGGACCGCCGGCCGGAAGGTTCGGTGGGGCGGCCGGATGACGGGCGGCACTATGCGGTGAGCTTGATGAATGCCGAGGGTCTGCGCATGATCGTGCAGAACCTGGTGACGAACTTTACGTCGTTTGCGCCGCT
>CBFGYX010000342.1:0-2807 GCA_965653075.1 uncultured bacterium | reverse complement strand
CCCGCCGATAGCGCCTGCGATGCCACGTACTGGCTTGCCGAGACGGCAGCCGACTCGATGGACGCGCGCACCGTCTGGATGTCGATATCGTACTGAGCCAGGAACTCAGCCAGGCGCGGCAACGATCGCTCGATGAAGGCGATCGGTGAGTAGAGGTCAATGTCTCCCGCCGCGATGGCGTGGTAGAGTGCGATGGCCTGCCTCGTCACGGCCACACCGAGCGCGGTCAGTGGCACTAATACCACGAGAACGGCCGTGAGTGTGGCCAGAGCAGCGGCGATGGGCGCCCGCCCGCGGCAGAACTCAAGCAGGCGCGAGTACACCGGATGAAAGAGCACGGCCAGCACCGCCGCCCAGAAAACGGGCAGCAAAAAGCCCCTCACCATCCAGATGAAGGCGAACGACGTCAGCAAGACCAACGTCAGAAACGCCCTGTTTTCGAAATTCCTGAGCCGCATCCGAAAATAAATTAGGTCAACACGAAGTGTACGAGCCCAGCACGCTTAGAACAACAATCCGCTGGTGCGGCGCATCGTCATCAGATACTTTCTCGAAGCGTTCATCCCGATGCATATGTCATCGGCCGATAAGCATTGCGGGTTAACGATCTGGCTGAAGCATTTAAGGCAGATCGGCTTATTTTATCCAAGAGATGATTTCCAGCCGAGGAGATCATCCCGCCATTCCTCATCAGTACGCCTTCTCCATCATGAAGCATTCCCTCGCCGGCCTGCTCGCGCTTTTGTTCGCCTTCAGCGCGTACGCACAGGATTCGCACACGATTACATCACCCAACGGCCGCGTCGAGGTTCGGGTTACGACGGAAGATCAACTTTCGTACGACGTATCGTTCGACGGTAAGCCGTTGATGGTGGGAAGTACGCTGTCGATGACGATCCAGGGGCGGACAATCGGGCGCGGGGATCGCGTGACAGGAGCGGAAACGCGGCAGGTCAATCAGATGATCGATGTGCCCGTACCGTTGAAGCACGCGAGACTGCGCGAGGCATACAACGAGCTCACGCTCCGGTTTGCGGATTACGCCGTCACCTTTCGTGCCTATGATGAAGGCGTCGGATACCGGTTCGAGACATCGTTCGGGGGCACGGACCTGACGGTGGATGAGGAGTCTGCCGAGTTTCGTTTTGCGGGAGATCCCCACGTTCACTATCCGGCCGAGCCGGGGTTCTGGTCGGATAACGAGCGGCACTTCCTGCGCTACCGGCTCGCCGACCTCACGGCCGATTCCCTCGGTAGCATCCCCGCCGTGGTCGATGTCGACGGGATCAAGATCGCGATCTCCGACTCCGACCTGGCCGACTATCCCGGCCTCTGGTTCCGAGGCACCGGCAAGAACGCGCTGACGGCGGCCTTCCCTCCGTATCCGCTCGAAGAAGAGCACCAGTGGGATCGCGTGTTCGTCGTCTCGAAAGCCGCCGACCATATCGCCGTCGTCGATGGATCGCGGACGTTCCCGTGGCGCCTCATGGCCATTGCCGAGCGAGACATCGACCTGCTCGACAACTCGCTCGTCTATCTCCTCGCATCGCCCTCCGAGATCGACGACACGAGCTGGATTCAGGCGGGCAAGGTGGCGTGGGACTGGTACAACTTCAGCAATCTCTACGACGTCGATTTTCGCGCGGGTGCCAACAACGAGACCTACCGCTATTTCATCGATTTCGCGGCGCGGTTCGGCATCGAGTACGTCATACTCGACGAAGGATGGTATGTGCTCGGAGACTTGATGGCCGTCGTGCCCGAGATCGACGTTCCGGGTCTTGTCGAGTATGCCCGCGAGCGCGGGGTCGGCATCATTCTCTGGGTGGTTTCCAAAACGCTTGACGACCAGCTCGAGGAGGCATTTGACCAGTTCGCCGAGTGGGGTGTGAAGGGCGTCAAAGTCGACTTCATGCAGCGCGACGACCAGCTCATCATCGAGTACTACCAGCGCGTCAACCGAGCGGCGGCCGAGCGCCGGCTACTCGTTAATTATCACGGGGCAGGGCGGCCGGCCATCATGGCGCGCACGTGGCCCAACATCGTCGGCGTCGAGGGCGTCGTCGGGCTTGAGTACAACAAGTGGAGTGACCGCGCAGCACCGCCGCACAACGTCACGATACCCTTCACGCGGATGCTCACGGGGCCGATGGACTACACGCCCGGCGCCATGCTGAACGCGCAGGAGGAGGACTACGCCGCCATTCACCGGCGGCCCATGAGCCTCGGCACACGCGTGCACCAGCTCGCCATGTACGTGATCTACGAGAGCCCGATGCAGATGCTGGCCGACAGCCCGTCGAACTACCTGCGCGAGATCGAGATGATGGACTTTCTCGCACCGGTGCCGTCCGTCTGGGACGAAACCGTGCCGCTTGCCGGTGAGATCGGCGAGTATGTCGTCATGGCGCGCCGCACCGGCGACGAATGGTACGTCGGCGCGATGACGAACTGGTCGGAGCGCGAGGTCGAGATCGACCTGTCGTTCCTGCCGCCGGGCACGTTCACGCTCGACGCCTTCGAAGACGGCATCAACGCCGACCGCTACGCAGGCGATTACCGGCGGCGGTCGGCATCGGTGTAATCCGGCGATGTGCTGACCGTCCGCCTCGCCCCGGGCGGCGGATTCGCCGCGCGTATCACACCCTGAGGTCGGCGGCGATCCTGTCGGTTGCTGTTCTGGGGGGAACGGGGGAGACGCCCCGCCGCCCAGTTCAGCAAGGCTGCCCGGACCCATACGGCCCCGCTCTCTACGCTCGGATCTCAACCCAACCGCGGGACGCACGATCAATGCGTTTGGTCTATGG
>CBFGYX010000341.1:0-2808 GCA_965653075.1 uncultured bacterium | reverse complement strand
GTAGCCGAAGACATCGGTCAAGATGCGCGTTGTCTCGTCGGGCGCTAGCGATGAGAGCGTGACGCCGTCGAAGCCGCGGATGTTGTGCTCCGACGGCAACGACTCGTACGTGCGGTCGGGTAGGTCGGTCGCTCGGGGGCTTTCCACCAGCGCGAGCGGAAGGCCGTCATTATCGCGGAACGGTAGCACGCGCACGCCGAACCTGGTTTCGGGCGCATCGAAATCAAGCGCAAGATCGGCAAAACGCTCGAGCCAGAACTCGATCGATCCTTGGGGACGATGAACGACGTCTCCGTCGTCATCCCTTGCCCGGAGCGGCCCTTCGGCACGCCCGACCACGGGAAGAACGTCAGGATGGTGCCGGGACGGCCGAGGTCGTCGCCGAAATAAAAGTGGTAGGTGCCGGGATCGTCGAAGTTGACCGTCCGCTTGACGAACCGCAGGCCGAGCACGCCCACGTAGAAGTCGAGGTTGTCCTGAGCCGGACCGGAAATGCCGGTCACGTGGTGGATACCACGGATGGTCATATGCTTCCCCGTGCTGGTCATGTCTGGTACCTTCGGTGAACGAATCAGGCGAAGCTATACGTGTAGCATGCGCTCCTTCCGTTACGCTCAAGAGGCGCTTGAAGTCACCGGCGGGGCAATAACTTTTCAGTCCCGGCGCACGTCGTTACGGGATTGTCAATGCACGACCTCTCCGTCCTCTATTCCCGGCGAATAGGTTAGCATCAGATAGTCCTCCTCATCGCTCGGCAAGACCAGAAAGGGGCCGAGGCGGTACGGCTCCTCGGGAGTCGGCTTCTCGAGGAGGTCGCCGAGTCGTTCCTCGGACCACGTCGGCCCGGGGATGCCGAAGAAGCGGTGCAATTGACCGACCGTGCTGTCTACATGAAAGAGAAGTGAGAGGCCCGGCTCGAGAGGCTCGGTCGCTGCCATGGGATCGAAAAGCCGGTTGATCAGCGGCACGAGCGACTTCCGCATCGCCACGAACACATGATCCCCCTTGAGGAGCCTCGTGGCGCCGCGAGGCACGATTACGTTGAAGTCGCGCACAACGAGCGTGATCGTGACGCCATCCGGCAGCGCAAGATCGCGGAGTGCCTGGCCCGCCACGCGCGCCGAAGGAGCCACGATATACTCGACAACCTCGCCGTCGACATGGCGCAGGGAGTTGATCTCGACCGACAAGGGCGGCTCGGGAGGCAGTGGTTCGGCGAGGCCGAGGTACCGTGCGACGGCCGGAATGGACCACCCCTGCGTGAGCGCCGACAGCAGCACCGAGAAGAAGACGACGTTGAAGAGAAGGGCTGCTCCTTCAATGCCCGCCATCAAGGGGAACGTGGCGAGTGTAATCGGCACAGCCCCTTTCAACCCGACCCATGACAGATAAAGGAGTTCTTTGGCTTTAAAGCCGAACGGAAAAACGGAGATCAGCACGGCCAATGGACGAGCCACGAAAATCAGTACAACCGAAATGAGCAATCCGTCGACGGCTACGCTCAGGAGTTGACTCGGGAAGACCAGCAGACCCAGAATCACGAACAGCAGGATCTGGCTGAGCCACGCCATGGCATCATTGAAAATGAAGATGCCTCGCTTGAACACGATGTTGCCGTTACCAACCACGACGCCCGTGATGTAGATGGCCAGAAAGCCACTGCCGCCGAGGACGTCCGTGATTCCGAACGACAAGATGCCCACCGCCGTGGCCAGAACCGGGTAAAGGCCGGCCGTCTCCAGGTTGATACGGTTGATCACCCAGACGCCGAGGAGGCCTACGGTAATGCCACCCAATGCACCGATGCTGAACTGCATCAGGAAGAAGGGGATGAGGCTGGCGGCCGACGATGCCTCGCCGGTGATGATCTGGATCACGCCGATCGTAAGGAAGATGGCCATCGGGTCGTTCGATGCGCTCTCAACTTCGAGCGTCGACGCCAGCTGATCGGGTAATTTTACGCTGCTTGTGCGGAGCGCAGCGAAAACGGCCGCCGCGTCCGTCGAGCCGACGATGCCGCCAAGCAGAATACCGGTCAATAGGGGAACGCCGAGTAGCCACGCCGCTGCCGTGCCCGTGATGACGGCCGTGATCAAAACGCCGAGGGTGGCCAGCACCAGCGCCGGCTTCCAGACGGCCTTGATCGACGCCATCTCGGTCCGTAGGCCACCGTCGAACAGGATCAGCGCGAGCGCGATACTCGTCAGAATATTGGCCAGGGCGTAATTGTCGAAGGCCAACCCGCCGATGCCTTCCGAACCGGCCAGCATGCCCACGACCAGGAACAGCACCAGCACGGGCATGCCCAGGCGGTTCGAAAACTTGCTCGACGCTATGCCCAGCAGGGCGAGTACGCCGACGATAAACAAGAGCGTGCCAACTCCAACCATATGCGCGAAGCTGCTTTAAGCGAAAGAAATTGCGCACGCTCGACGAGACGACCGCGTTCCCGCGATGTGGCGGTTCTTGGTCGTAAGTCGCTGGTTATTGATTGTCGGTACTTAGATCCTGGTTAAGGTGAACGTCTACAGACAACCGATCGCTAACGACCATCTCACAGCAATCCCAGCTCGCGCATGAGCTCTGTTGCCGCTGCGGCGCCGGCCCGGCTCGCACCGACCGTCGATGCCGAAGGACCGTACCCGACGAGATGGATACGTGGATCCTTTGCTACCTGCGTAGCCAGGCGGCCGGTCAGCTTGATGCCGCCGGTGGCCTCACGCAGTTCGAGTGGCTCGAGGTGATCGATGGCTCCGCGGAAGCCCGTGTTCCATAAAATGACATCGGCCTGCTGAAACGTGCCGTCCG
>CBFGYX010000340.1:0-2811 GCA_965653075.1 uncultured bacterium | reverse complement strand
CTGGCGCTGGCCGAACAGCGAAACCTGCTGCGGGCGCTGGTGGACCATCTGCCGGGCAGCATTTACGTAAAGGATCTCGATGGCCGCTTTCTGCTTGCCAACCACTACGTGGCCCAGCTCATGGGCTTCGACGATCCTGAAGAGCTGATCGGCAAATGCGATTTCGACATCTATCCGGAGCAAGCCGCGCAGCAGTATTTCGATGACGAACTCGCCGTCATCCATTCGCGCGAACCGCTTATCGACCGCGAAGAGATAGTCTTCAATCTCAAGACGAAGGAGGAACGCTGGTTCTTGACCTCGAAGATCCCCGTCGTGAATGACGACGGCGAGGTCACGCGCATCGTCGGCATGGGGCAGGATATCTCCGATCGGAAGCGCACGGAACTGGCGCTGGCCGAACAGCGAAACCTGCTGCGGGCGCTGGTGGACCATCTGCCGGAGAGTATTTATGTGAAGGACCTCGAGGGCCGCTTCCTCGTCGCCAACCGTGCCACGGCCGATCTTGTCGGCGTCGAATCTCCCGACGAACTGATCGGGAAGACCGATTTCGATTTCTTCCCTGAGAAGGAAGCCCGAGAATTTCAGGCCGCCGACCAGGCCGTTCTCACTAGCGGGACGTCGGTCATCGGCAAGGAGAATCGCTTCGTTCACCCGGTGCACGGCGACGAACGGTGGCTGCTAACCTCGCGCGTGGCGGTGAAGGGGCCGGATGGTAAAGTCGTCAGTCTTGCAGGCGCCGGGCAGGACATCACCGAGCGTAAGAAGGTTGAGCGCGAGTTACTCGATGCCAAAGAAGCCGCTGAGGCGGCTACAGTGGCCAAGAGTGAGTTCCTCGCCAACATGAGCCACGAGATCCGTACGCCGATGAACGGCGTCATCGGCATGACCAGCCTCCTGCTCGACATGGAGCTCGAGCCCGAGCAGCGCGAATTCGTCGAGATCATCCGTACCAGCGGCGACCAGCTCCTCTCCATCATCAACGACATCCTCGACTTCTCGAAGATCGAGGCGGGCTATATGGAGCTCGAGGGCCAGCCGTTCGTCGTTCGTGCGTGTATCGAAGACGCCCTCGACCTGGTGGCCCACCGCGCCGCCGCAAAAGGTCTCGAACTTGCGTACATCCTGGACGAGAATGTGCCGTCGGCCGTCATCGGAGACGTCACGCGTGTGCGGCAGGTGCTCGTCAATCTGTTGTCTAACGCCATCAAGTTCACCGAGACCGGCAACGTGCTGGTCAGGGTCAGGCGCCGCTCGTTTGAGCAAGGCCGCGATACCGATCGCTGCGAGATCGAGTTTGCCGTGCAAGACACCGGCATCGGCATCCCGCCCGACTCGCTCGATCGGCTGTTTAAGTCGTTTAGCCAGGTCGATGCATCGACCACGCGCAAGTTCGGTGGAACGGGTCTCGGCCTCGCCATCTGCAAGCGCCTCGTCGAAATGATGGGCGGATCCGTCTGGGTTGAAAGCGAACCCGGCCTCGGTTCTACATTTTCCTTTACGATCACGGCCACCATCGCACCGGCACACGTGCAGGTTTACCTGCCGTCCGACTCGCCCTACCTCGAGGGCCGCCGCGTGCTCATCGTCGAAGATAACCTGGTCAATAGCCAGATCCTGTCGCGCCTCGCAACGCAATGGAAGATGGAGGTCGATGCGGTGGATTCGGGTATGGCCGCCATCGATCGCTACCTCGGCGGCGAGCGCTACGACCTGGTGTTGCTCGACTTCCAGATGCCCGAAATGGACGGCCTGACGGTCGCTCAACGCATCTCGGAGATCGTCGATGAGCCGCCGGTCATGATCGTGCTCACGTCAATCAACCAGGATCAGAAACTCCGCCGTGATGCCCGCGAGCACGGCGTGAGCGCGGTCCTGTACAAGCCGATCAAACCTGCGCAGCTTTACGACGCACTGATCGACGCCTTCCGCGACGGCGATGTAACGCGGGTTACGCCGAAGCGGGATGAAACATCCGCAGCGGCAGGAAATGGACGCAAAGCCGCGGTGCTACTGGCGGAGGACAACCTCGTAAACCAGAAAGTAGCGCTTCGCCTCTTCCAGCGTCTCGGCTACCGTCCGGATGTCGTCGCCAACGGCGTCGAAGTCCTCGAAGCGCTGCGCCGCCAGCCGTACGATCTCGTTTTCATGGACGTCCAGATGCCGGAGATGGACGGCCTCACCGCCACGCGGCGCGTGCGCGAGGAGTTTCCGCCCGAGCGCCAGCCAAGGATCGTCGCCATGACGGCCAACGCCATGCAGGGCGATGCCGAGCTATGCCTCGGGGCCGGCATGGATGCCTACCTGTCGAAGCCGGTCAAGATGGACGAGGTGAAGGCGGTTCTCGACGGGTACGAGCTCACGCCGAATGCGGTGTGATTCCTGGTGACTGGTTATTGGTTGTTGGTTATTGGTTATTGGTTGTTGGAAGATGACAGCTGACAGCTGATTGCTGATTGCCGAATTGAGTATCGGTGTTCAGCCCCATCGTTGATCGTCTTACCGTCCGTCGTCTATTTGTGGGGAACCGGGTACGGCCCCGTCATTGTTCACGGATGTGCGCCGGGACGCCCCGCGCCCCGCTTCGCTCGATAAGCACTTGCGCCGACCCTTCGGACGCGCGGTTTGAACCCGCTGATGATCCCCGCGCCATCGTTCGTCGAATGTAGGCCACGACCCTCGTTCAACGTCAGTCGCTTATCGCCGATCGTCTTTCGACCATCGTCCAACATTTCCATCCATGAAACACGCTCTCTGGCTCCTTCCCCTCTTACTCCTCGCCGGCTGTGGCAACGGTGATACCGCCGATCA
>CBFGYX010000339.1:0-2813 GCA_965653075.1 uncultured bacterium | reverse complement strand
CCCGCGACCTCCAGCGTGACAGGCTGGCATTCTAACCAACTGAACTACCGGACCAATATTCGGCCACTTTCCGTGGCGAGGTTCGCAATATACAGCGTCTCTCAACCGGAGCGCAATCCGACCACAGGACTTCACCAAATTGGCATACTGCGGCATCTCAGGGTCGATGACGCGCCGGCGTCTCACTCAGATTCATACGGCGCGGCGGATGCAGCAGTTTCCGGCAGCACGCTTACATGCCGGCGACCGTGGTGGCGACGGCATCTATCGCTGGATGCGGCGTATGTCGACGGGAAGGCGGTTATTCTGTGCGTCCGGGCGGTGGAGTGAAGAGCGTGCGCGCGTAGCGCCCACTGAATTCGTCCCGGCAGCCGGCGGTGATTTACGGCGGGCCGCCGACCCGGATCTCCCCAAAACCTGAACCCGCCCCGCGACAGCATGCCGTTCAGTGCATGCCGCTTCAGTGAATGCAGTTGAAACTGGATCGGGCCGTAGCGCCATACCGGCCTGACATCCCACATTCGCCGGAATGGTACGGGCACGGGCGTTCTGTCGGGCGGCGACTATTCAGACGTTAAAACCGATCAATCATATGATCTGCGCGGATGTATGCCTTCTTGATGAGGTTATTCGTGCAACAAAATGTAAAAGAGTGGCCCTTGAACGGAATGAATGCCTCGTGAGGATGTGCTTTCGCTCAGTCCGTTCGGAATCCGCAAATGAGCGATACAGCAGATCTCACTACCCGCCAGGCGTCGGCGTTATTGGGCGTCCATGAGTCATCAATCAAACGCTGGTGCGACCAGGGTCTGTTGGAGTGCTCGTTCACGCCGGGCGGCCACCGCAGGTTTGATTTCGACGTCATGCTTGATTTTGCTCGGACGTCGAGCCTCGCCCCGGCGCTGCTGGCGCTGGACGGTTTCGAGCGGCCGGCATGGCTTGGATCCGAGCAATTGAGGCAGCACGCGATCGGTGATGGGTTGATCACGCTCGCCTACGAATGGCTTGATCGGGGTCCGGCCGATTATCTCTCGTCCTTGCTACAGTTTTTGCTCGACCAGGGCCACGAGCCAGAACGTCTCTGGGATCTGTTACTCGCGCCGCTTGCTCGCCGGGTGGGTGATGAGTGGGAGGCCGGGCGCGCGGGCGTAGGCGACGAGCACAGGATGACGCAGATATTGCTCGACGCCCTTCTTGTTGCGCGGCCGTCGCCCAGCCATCACGTTTCGCTTCCCGTTGCAATCGTCGGAGCGGCCGAGGGTAACCGCCACGACTTCGGGGCTCAGATGGTGCGATGCGCGCTTGAGGCGGGCAGCTGGCGCGTGGTTTACCTGGGCGCCGACGTGCCGACCGAGGATGTTGCTGCGCAGCAGATGCGCGAGAAGGCCTCGCTGATCTGTCTTTCGTTCGTACCTCCGCAGATCGGCGCCGATGTTGATCGCACACTGGATTTGCTGGCGCTGCACTACGAAGCGATCGGGGGGCCGGCCGTGGCCGTTGGTGGCTCGGCGGTTAGCGGAGCCGGCCCCGGCGCACGTACTGGTCCTTTTGATGACGTGCGCTTCTTCAACCGTATCGAGCCCTTTGCCGCCTGGGCCGGCGAGCTTCTTTCCGCAGTCAAGACCTCCCAATAACATGAAACGGATGAGAGAGACACGAAAAATTGAGCGAGCAGCACTGTGGATTCTGGGTGTGTTCACGCTTATCGCTGTAGCAGGTTACGCATCGTTCGGCCGTCATCCTGAACTCATCTCCCGCTTTCCTGGAGCGGTGCAGTTCTATCCCCTATCCTTCGCATTTTTTGCACAGGGACACATCATTATTGCTGCGGGTGCACTCATTGCATATCTGGCAGGTAGGGCGCGTTGGGCCTGGCTCGGAGTGTTTGCCGCCGTTTACATGCTCAGCCTCTTTAGCGAGACCGGAGGCACCAGAGATCAGAACGGGTACAGCGGTAGCATCGATCGTCGTGGAGAACGGCGCCGCAAAAGGCGTGCGCCTGGAAGACGGCGAGGAAGAGCGCGCCGACATTGTGGTGAGCAATGCCGACGTCACCCACACGTACCGCGATCTGCTTGCCTCCGAGCCGCGGCGGAAGTGGCGAGACCGAAAGCTGGAGTGACTCGATTACTCGATGAGCTGCGTCCTCATTTATATGGGCGTACGTAAGCAATATCCCGACATCGCGCACCATACCATCATTGTCTCACGCCGGTACCGCGAGCTCGTCAAAGACATCTTCTCGAGGAAGGTGCTTGCTGATGACTTCAGCATCTACCTGCACACGCCGTCTCGCACCGATCCCTCCATGGCTCCGGAAGGAGGGGAGAGTATCTACGCACTGGTGCCTGTGCCCAACCTGAGCGCCGACATCGATTGGGAGCACGAGGCTGAGCCGTTCGCACAGCGGGTTCTTGCGTTTCTGGAAGGATGGGGATTGGATGGGCTGCGGGATAATCTGGACGTGTGCCGCACGTTCACTCCGCTCGACTTCGAGCGCGATCTGAGGGCATATCAGGGGAACGCGTTCGGCATCGAGCCGAAGCTCTCACAAACGGCATACTTCCGCCCGCATAACGGAAGCGAAGATGTGGAAAACCTCTATCTGGTCGGGGCGGGGACGCACCCCGGCGCCGGCGTACCGGGCGTGATGTTATCCGCCGAAGCCGTTATGAATCGCATTTGCAGGGACGCGGCTTGAGATGACGACGGCTGATCGACGATAGACAGCTGTCGCTGGATCAGCGCTTTTATCGTCAATCGTCGTTTGTCCCGGTAATGACGACGGTCGATCGACGATAGACGATGCGCAC
>CBFGYX010000338.1:0-2825 GCA_965653075.1 uncultured bacterium | reverse complement strand
GGTTGGAATGCTGGCTGCGTTCGGTCGTCGGCCCAATGCGTTCAGACCGTCCGACGTTCGCGCACTCGACCAGCTCGCGGCACTCATCGCGATGAGCGTGGAGCGGCTTCATGCCCAGGAGGTGCTGCGGGATACGCAGGATCGATACGCCGCGCTTTTCGAACGAACCGCCGAAGCCATCGCGTTTGTCGACCCCGCGAACCAGCGCGTGCTCGACGCCAACCCTGCCTTCCGTGAGCTGCTGGGGTACGACGCCGACGCAGTGCAGACGCTCACGGTGGCTGATTTTGCGCACGACACGGCTGGTGAAATGAGTGCGCTCATCGGCCAATCGGCCGACGATGACGTGACGACGTCGAACCGTTCTTTGCTGGCCAGGGACGGCCGGAAGTTACACGTTCAGAACAAGGTGAGCGTCATCCGGCAGGATGGGAAGGATGTCATATTTATCGTAGCGCGTGACGTGACCGCGCAGGTAGAGACCGATCGTGTAAGACGCCGTGCCGAGCGCAAGTACCGCGATCTGTTCGAACGCGCCAACGTACCGATCCTCATCTTCCGAACAGACGACGAAGCCATCCTCGAGGCTAACCGCAGTGCGGTCATCCTCTATGGATTTGAGCGGGATGAACTGATCGGGCAGAGTCTGAAGGATCTGACACAGGACCCGGCGCGCGGTGAGGAAGAGATCAGGCAGATACTCTCGCAGGGAGGCGCGCAGAATTTCGAGACGGTTCACCGGCGCAAGGACGGATCCACGGTCTCGATGCTCGTCAGCTGTTCGCTGATCGAGTACGACGGAGCGCCCGCGATCTTGATGTTCGGGCGCGATATAAGCGATCGCTTGCGCGCCGAACGATTGCTGACGGAAAGCGAGGCGCGCTTTCGAGCCGTAGCCGAGCAGGCACTCGACCTCATCGGCATATTCGATCGTCGCGCACGGCTGCGCTACATCGTCGGGCCGATATTTGAAACGCTCGGATACGCGCCGTCACAGATCCGCGCGTTCGATGTCTTCGAGCACATCCATGAGGATGATTTACCGCTCGTTCGCCGGCATTTCCTGTCACTGTTGCGGATGCCGGAGCATGTGATTACGGCGGACTTCCGTTTTCGCCGAAGCGACGGCGCGTGGGCCCATCTCTCGCTCAAAGCTCGCAATCTGCTCGATCTTCCCGGTGTCAACGGCATCCTGGTCAGCATCCGCGACGTGTCTGAGCGGAAGGCGTTCGAAGTCGAGCTCGTCGAGGCCAAGGAACGGGCCGAGGAGATGGTGAAGCTTAAGAATGCTTTCCTGGCAAACATGAGTCACGAGATTCGTACGCCGCTTACAGGCATCCTCGGCTTTGCCGATGTGCTCGCGCGTGAACTCGAAGGTGAGCACCGCGAGTTCGTGACGTTGATCCAGGAAGGAGGGCGGCGTCTCTCCGAAACGCTGAATTCCGTACTGGATCTCGCTCGTCTCGAGGCAGGCGGCTTCAAGCCGGTGCTGGAGAGTGTGGATGCGGTTGAGGTCGTAAGCTCCGGCGTCGGACTCTTCCGTTCGATCGCGGATCGCAAGAATCTGTCCCTGACCTTTGAACGCCCTGAGGCACCCATTCAAGTCGTGGCCGACCGCGGAGGTCTGACCCGCGTAATCCAGAACCTGCTGAGCAACGCGCTCAAGTTTACGAGCGAGGGGAGCGTATCGGTTCAACTTACCGCCGAAGATGATCAGGTCGTGATCAGCGTCGAAGACACCGGAGAAGGTATCGACCAGGCATTTATGCCGGATATTTTCGAGGAGTTCAAGCAGGAGTCGACGGGCCTCTCACGCAATCACGAAGGCGCCGGACTTGGACTTACGATCACGAAGCGGCTGGTCGATCTGATGAACGGGCAGATTTCTGTGGAGAGCACGAAGGGGGAAGGCAGTACCTTCACGGTGAGTCTTCCTGTGGGCGCGTCGGCGCAGGCAATACTGGATCCGTCTCACGAGCCCAACCGCACGCTCGAAGGTCGGCGCGTGCTTGTCGTCGAAGACAATGTGTTCACACGTCTGCTGGTTGAACGACTGCTTCGCGACTCCTACATCGTGACAACGGTAGCTTCGGCCGACGAAGCCTTCGCACTTGCCACCGAAAAGGCGTTCGATGTTGTATTGATGGATATCAATCTCGGTGAGGAAGTGGATGGCGTCGACGTCATGCGCCAGTTCAAGCGCGATCAAACGGCCGGGAACGTACCGATGGTTGCGCTCACGGCGTACGCCATGCCCGAGGACCGCGATCGATTTCTCGAGGCGGGTTTCGACCACTATCTGTCCAAACCATTCACGAAAGATGACCTCCGCAGAACCATCGTCGAGGCGATGGGATCGTAATGCGCTTGATTTCTGCTGCGGACACGTGCAAATTGGAACCGGAATCCCTCCACAAAACTGGTAAGGTCCATGAATCGCCGCCGCCGTAAGGAGTTGATCGTCGCGTTGAGTATTCTCGTCGGGTTTTTCGTGGTGATGATGGTGATCAGCCGGCTCACCTGAGTCTGTTTGACGACCTGTTTTCGAGCGGCAGGCATCGCGTCAAATCACTGGTGACGGGGCGCCCCTTCGCCTGTTCTCGTGTAAATGGCCTCCAGATCGACGGCTTCGCCAAGCCGTTCGTCGTTACTGGCAAGACCCGCTTCTGCGAGGGTTTTGATCCCGGCATCCTGCCCGCATGCAGCGAGAAGCACCGCGAGCAGCATGCCGGCTACCAGGAGCATATGCCATGGCCCTGGGTGGCGCGGTCGTACGTATGGTGGGGCCAGATGCATGTGCGGATGACGAGCGGGATGGAACAGAT
>CBFGYX010000337.1:0-2839 GCA_965653075.1 uncultured bacterium | reverse complement strand
ACTCCGGACGCACGGTCCGTGCATTCCGCTACCTCCCTCCTCTCGCTCCTTCGGCTCCTCGCGACCGAATCTCGCGCAGAGCAAGAGTTTGCCGGTCCTCCTGTGTCTTGTACCCTGTGATGCGGCACGCCTCTCACCCAACGGGCAGAGTGATCTATTTCTTGTTACGTCTATTCGTATTCGACGGTATAAACAATTGGTTACAACCGTCGCCAAAGGTGCTTTTCTGAGTTACCAGACCCGATTTAGACGAAGCACGAGCACGATACTATCCCAGGTTACAGCACGGTCACGAAGGCCGGTGGAACACCGATTTTATAGCTCATGTTGGACGGCACTTGACAGAATGGCCTGTCACTCTCACCCACTGGAAATAGACATCCTCATACAAAGGAGGTGCCAATGCTTTGGACAATTATCATCATCCTGGTAATCCTCTGGTTACTCGGATTCATAGGTAATATCGGCGCCTGGATTCACATCCTCCTCGTTATTGCCGTAATCGTCTTGATCGTCAATCTGCTTCAGGGACGCCGAGTCTAACCGGCAGATTCAACATAGACAAGCCTAACTACTAACATGAAACGAATACCATTATTCCTGTTAATCGTGCCGTTGCTGGTCCTTGCAGCGTGTGAGCCCCGCACGTCGACGGAGGACTTTGCTGCGTCGGACACGGTCGGGGTTGACATGAACGACCAGATGCAGCGCCAGGAGCTGCAAGCCTGGCTCGATGACGTTGACCGCAACATGGAAGACCTGCAGGCCCGCGCCCAGCAGTCCGGTGAAGACGTCACCGATGAACTTGCCGATCTACGGGATCGTCGCGCCGAGATCCGAAACGATCTTCAGGCCGCGAACGACATGACGGCCGGTACCACCGGTAACCTGACCAACGTGCGGTCGCGTCTGGAATCGCTCGACGCCGACGTCGAAGAGCTTCGACTGAAGATGATCAATGAGCGCTCTGAGTTTGTCGCCGAAGTGCGTACGCGTATCAACGAGATCGATAATGATCTTCAGTCGCTGACGCGCCGCAGTTCGGCGGACGGCGCCCGCACCGCCGATGGTACGCGCGCTCAGGATGCGACCCGCCCTGAAGGCGATGCGTCGGCCCGGCACGACCAGCCGCTGGCGCGCGATCGCGAAACACCGCCGCTCGGCGACGACGCAACGGGTCTCGATCGTCCCCGCAGCGATGGTATGACGGGCGAGCCGTTCTACGCCGATGCGGATGTTCACTCGCTGAACGACGACCGCGACGAGATCGAAGAACAGCTCGTAGAACTGGAGACGGAGTCGGCTGAGGACTTCGAGTCGGCACGAGACGACATCGCTGAGTCGATTGCTGAGCTTCGTGCGCGCGTCCAGTCCGCACGGATCGATATGAACGGTAACGGAACGACGCATCCGTATCCGCCAACGTCGATGCCGCGTCCGGGCACTGCTTCGCTCGAGTAAGCTTAGCTCGGCTTCACTCCACTTCTAATGCAAAAAGGCCCTCTCGCCACGATCGGCGGAGGGCCTTTTTCTATTTCCTATAACCCGATAGACTCAGGCTTCCGGCATCACGTTGATCTTGACGCTCGCCGTGACGTCCTCGTACACACGGACCGATGCCGTGTAAACACCGACGAGACGAATATCCTCGTCAATGGAAATATCGCGGCGGTCGATCTCGAATCCACGCTTGGCCAGTTCCACCGCAATCTGCTGCGTGGTCACGGTACCGAAGATGCGGTTTTCCTCGCCAACCTTGACCATGATCGGAATCTCGATTTTCTCGAGTTCGCGCTGCTGAGCCACGGCCCCCTCGCGAGCCTGTGCACGTTTGCGAGCGGCTTGACGTACTTCCTCTTCGTACTGCCTGATCCGGCTCGGTGTAGCAAGTACGGCGATGCCGCGAGGAATGAGGTAGTTGCGGCCGGAGCCGTCCTTCACGTTGACGACCTCGCCGGCGGAGCCGAGCTTTTCGTGGTCTTGCTTGAGAATGACTTTCATATCAATATCGGTTCGATAACGGTGGGACGACCCGGCTTACCGTACGTTTTCCTCGACGAACGGCAGCAGGGCGAGTAGACGAGCGCGCTTGACCGCACGGGTGAGCTTGCGCTGAAACTTCGCCGAGACGCCGGTTACGCGCCGGGGAAGCAGCTTGCCCTGCTCGTTAATGAACCGCTTGAGTAGGTCCGTATCCTTGAAATCGACATACTTGATGTCGCGCGTGTCGAATCGATTCTCTTCAGACATGGGTATGAGCTAATTTTATCGTTTCCTGGGTTCGAACGGCAGAGGATTAATCCTCGTCCTCATCTTCGTCGTCGTCAGCGTCCTCATCGTCGTCAGACGCAGCCGCTGCTTTCGCTGCCGCAGCCGCGGCCTCACGCCGGTCGGCGATGCCCTGCGCCTTCACCTTCTCATGGTGCTCGATCATGGCGGCGTCCATCTTCAGCGTGAGGTAGCGGAGGATGTCGTCGTCGATTTCGAGCATGCGCTCGAGGCGAGCGATCAACGAAGGCGGGGCGTCAAAAACCAGGTTGACGTAATACCCATTGCGCTTTTTGCGGATCGGGTAGGCGAGGCGCCTTGTTCCCCATTCATCCGCATCGCGGATCGTACCGCCTTCTTCCTTGATGTACTCGGCGATACGGTTGACGACGCCCTTGATCTGGTCGTCGTTCAACACCGCGTTAACGATGTACGTAAGCTCGTACGTGTTCTTTCTGTTCGGCATGGATCCCTGTGGGATACTCGAAGTGATAGAGTGAGTATGCCCCGCGCGCATGGCACGGAGCAGGGTAGCCCGTCGCAGGGCTTCCCGAAGTGGAAGTCGATCGGC
>CBFGYX010000336.1:0-2842 GCA_965653075.1 uncultured bacterium | reverse complement strand
CATCAAGTATGGGGCAGGCTTGATCTGCAAAATATTTCTGCCGCCTGTACGGCATATTTATTTCAACAGGCTGTTAACGCGTGAAGTCATACTTCGGCATGCAGGCAATTTCGGCATAAGGCATTGAGCATCATCCATCGAGGATACTCCATTGAGGAAGGACCGCCGACGATGGTCCATCAGCATCGCTTCCTCTCAGTCCGGATGACAGCGAAGTAGTCGATGGCCGGGCGAAAAAGATGAGGAAGCCCGGCTGCTCAAACCGTAACGAGGGGCACAAATCGCCTTTCGTGAGGCAACCGTGACGGATAAGGTTCATATCTGGTTGCAGTTTGAGCTACTGCAGTCCGTCCCTCGAATGAAGCATGGAACCCGGTGCATGGAAAAAGTGACCCGAGAATTTCGACCAATCGGTGATTATGCCATCATCGGCGATTGTTCGACCGCCGCGTTGATCTCGAAGATAGGCTCGATTGACTGGTTGTGCTGGTCACGCTTTGACAGTCCGTCGGTCTTTGCATCTATTCTTGACCGCGAGAAAGGCGGCCGTTTTATTATCGCGCCGACCGGTGAGTTCGAAGTTGAGCGAAGGTACTTGCCGGATACAAACGTGCTCGAGACGACCTTTCGCACGGAGACGGGTGAAGTTCGGTTAACGGATTTTATGCCGGTAGCCGAGTACGACGCGTACGACCAGAACATATGGCCGGCACACGCCCTTGTGCGACGGGTGGAGTGCACACGGGGCGAGGTTGAGATGCTGCTTTCGTACGAGCCCAGGCTCGATTACGGTCGGCAGATCCCCCGATTGAAGGACCGCGGCAAGATGGGCTACTCGTGTCAGTTCAAGGCGGGCATACTGGACTTCCGTACGGACCTCGAGGTCGAGCTTGTTGACGGAGGGGCCTCGTTACGTGGCAAGACAAAGCTCCATGAGGGGGAGGTGCGGGATGCCGCTATGACGTTCGATTCGCACGAGCCGGCCGTGCTACCGGTGCTCGGCGAAGGCGTTGAAGATCAGCTTGAGCGGACGGTCAAGTTCTGGCGCGAGTGGGTCGGCCATTGCACGTACGACGGTCGTTACCGGGAGCACCTGATTCGCAGCCTGCTCACGCTAAAGTTGATGACGTTCTCGCGTACCGGAGCGGTGGTCGCTGCGCCGACGACGTCGCTTCCGGAAGGCATCGGGGGCGTGCGTAACTGGGATTATCGCTACTGCTGGATCCGGGATGCCGGCATGACCATCCGCGTCTTTATGGAACTCGGCTATCGTAAAGAAGCCGACGCCTTTTTCGCGTGGTTGCTGTACTCGGCTCGTCATACGCTGTCGCGCCTCAAGATCATGTACGACGTCTATGGCCGCTTCGATCTGGACGAGTATGAGCTTCCTCATCTCGAAGGCTATCGCGGTTCGAAACCGGTGCGGGTTGGGAACGGAGCCGTCGATCAGCTGCAACTCGACACGTATGGAGAGCTCATCCTCGCGGCTTACGAGTATGTGAAAGAGGGCGGCCACCTCGACGGTTGGCAGAGCCGGATGCTGATACGGGCAGGGATCGCGCTGCTGGACAAGTGGCAGCTGCCGGACGAAGGTATCTGGGAGAAGAGATCCGAGCCGCGGCACAACACGTATTCCAAGGTGATGAGCTGGGTGGCGATGGATCGGCTGATCAAGCTGCACGATGCCGGCCACATGGACGTGCCTCGAGACCGCTTTGCCGATGCGGCGCGTGAGATCCGGGAGACGGTCGAGCGGGAAGGATATAACGAGGAGCTCGGCGCTTTCGTGTCGGAGTTCGGTGGTGACCGGATGGATGCCAGTCTGTTGTTGCTGGCGATGTACCAGTTCGTCGAGCCCGATGACCCGCGAATGGTTCGTACCTATGAACTCATCCAGGAGCGGCTCGCGCGGGGCTCGCTTCTCTTTAGATATGAAGAGGATGACGACGACGGACTGCCGGGCGAAGAGCACGCGTTCGGACTTTGCAGCTTCTGGGATGACGAGTACCTGGCGCTACTGGGTGATGTCGATAAAGCGATCGAGCTTTTCGAATCGATGCTCGAGTACCAGAACGACGTCGGGCTCTATGCCGAGATGATCCACGAGGATACCGGCGAACACATCGGCAACTTTCCCCAGGCATTTACCCATATCGGCCTCATTAACACGCTGCTGATGATTGCCCACAAAACCGGCGACCGCCGTTCAGACAAGCTTATTAATGGGATGCCCACGAAGCGAGAATCCAAAACCACTGCATAAACCACTACGGTTCTAACGAATGACAGGTGACATCGAAATCGGGTACTTATTGCTGTGGAGCGTACTTGCTACGGCAGTGCTCACGGCCATCATGGGAATGAGCCAGGGCTTCGGCTGGTCGCGCATCAGCTTGCCCTACATGATTGGCACCCTCGTTTCTAAACATCGCAGCGGAGCGATGATTGGTGGGATGGCGCTCCACTTCATCGTAGGCGTGGTCTTCGCGTTTGCCTACATCGGCATCTTCGTCAGCATCAATATCGGCACATGGTGGTTCGGCGGGTTACTGGGCTTTATACACGGTGCATTCGTGTTGTCGGTGGCCATGCCGCTCTTTCCCTCGCTTCATCCGCAAATGGCCGGTAAGCATCATGGACCGACGCCGACACGCAGGCTTGAGCCACCGGGTTTTTTCGGACTCAACTACGGCAACGTCACGCCCTTCATCACCCTGGCCGCCCACATCCTGTACGGTATCATACTGGGCGCAGCGTACGGATTGATGTCAGCGTGATGCCATGCAGATGACCGAATATGGACTCGGCGCGTGTAGCGTGCCTGGACAAACGTCGGCGACAT
>CBFGYX010000335.1:0-2852 GCA_965653075.1 uncultured bacterium | reverse complement strand
CGGCGTGATGATCGCGACATATGGTGGCACGACCTCATCTCTGATCAGCCTGCCGATGCTCTGACGGAAGACACGGCGGCCGAGGATGTGGTGATGCTCATTTACACGAGCGGTACCACGGGCCGCCCGAAAGGGGCCGTCCACACGCACTGCGGATTTCCCCTGAAAGCCGCGCAGGATATGTACCACTGCATGGACCTGCGGCCCGGTGAGACGATGTACTGGATGAGTGATATGGGATGGATGATGGGCCCGTGGCTCGTTTTCGGCACGTTATGCATCGGTGCATCCATGGTGCTGTACGACGGCGCACCCGACTTCCCCGATACGGATCGCGTCTGGGACATCGTACAACGCCACGGCGTAACCCACCTCGGCGTATCGCCGACGCTCATCAGGGCGCTCAAGGTTTACGGAGACGAGCCGGTGCGGCGCCACGATGTGTCGTCGCTTCGCGCCGCGGGCTCGACCGGCAGCCCCTGGGATCCCGAATCGTGGCGCTGGCTGTTTGAGACCGTCCTCGAGGGGAACAAGCCGATCCTGAACTACTCGGGCGGCACCGAGATCAGCGGCGGAATCCTGTGCGGCAACTTTCTTCAGCCGCTAAAGCCGTGCGCGTTCTCAGGACCTGTTCCCGGCATGGCCGCTGATGTTGTGGATGCCGACGGGTCGCCCGTCCGGGGCGAGGTCGGCGAACTCGTCATCCGCCGGCCGTGGATCGGCATGACGCGCGGATTCTGGAACGACAGGGAACGCTACCTGGAGTCGTACTGGTCTCGCTTCGAAGGCATCTGGACGCACGGCGACTTCGCCGCAATCGACGACGACGGCCTCTGGTATATCCTCGGCCGAAGCGATGATACGATCAAGGTAGCGGGCAAGCGCCTCGGGCCTGCCGAGGTAGAGGCCGTGCTGAATGCTGCACCCGACGTTGCTGAGAGCGCCGTCATCGGCGTTCCCGACGACGTCAAGGGCCAGTCGATCGTCGCCTTCGTGGTTCTCAAAGCGACGGCTGAGCCATCCGAGAAGCTTAGAAACGTGTTGATGAAGCGCGTAACCGACGAGCTGGGCAAGCCGCTCAAGCCCAAAGATGTGCGCTTCTGCGATGCGCTGCCGAAGACGCGAAACGCAAAAGTGATGCGCCGCCTGATACGATCTGCTTTTCTTGGGCAGGACCTCGGCGACACGTCGAGCCTCGAGGACCCGGCCGCCGTCGACGCAATTACGCAGTCGCGGTAAAGCTACCGGAGGAAGAACCCGAACGAGCCCGGTCCGGCAAAGGCGTCTTTAAAGTGCTCGATCCGCGGTTCGCCTCTGGGTGAGATGGTGATGGCGATGACGTCAAAGCGGCATGGCGATCCGTCCATCCTCCGCTCGTGGAGCCATGCCTCCGATGCTTTGGCCACCTTCTCCTGCTTGACGTCAGACACCGCCTCCTCGGGCGATCCGTACGCCTGGTTGCGACGCGTCTTCACCTCGACGAACGCCAGCTCGCCGCCGTGTTCATAGCGTTCATTGGGCTCAAAGCAGATGATGTCGACCTCGGCACCTTCAAAACGGTAGTTCCTGTCGAGAATTCGATAGCCGTTCTTCTCGAGGTAATCTGCAGCGATATCCTCGCCGTTCCGGCCGGTTTCGATGCGGGATGGAGCGCTCATGCCAATCAGAGGGAATGCCCGTGACGGGTGCGGATAGGTACCCGAAGGAACGGCATGCGGAGCCATCGGTTCGGCTTCGTGAGCGTTGCGTGCATACATCGGCCGTGAATCTGCAGAACCTTGCCCGCGGCTGCGTCCATACCTCTGGTCCGCACTGTATTTTCTGATTCCGGATTACCGGGTACATTGCCCGTCCATCTGAATTATCGTCGACAAAGGTCTCGTCTTAGTGCCGTCCCTCATCACCCTCACCACCGATTTCGGAACTCGCGATGCCTACGTGGCCGCGATGAAGGGCACCATCGCCTCGATCCATCGCGACGTCACGTTCATCGACATCTCGCACGACATCGATCCGCAAGATGTTATGCAGGCGGCATTCGTGCTTCGAGGGGCGGTGCCGTACTTCCCCGACGGCACCATTCATCTCGTGGTGGTCGATCCGGGAGTGGGAACGGAGCGCCGCGCGGTGGGCGTCCGCGACGGAAGCCAGTATTTTGTGGGGCCGGACAATGGGCTGCTGACGCTGGCGCTTGCGCCGGATGAGCCTGATCATATCGTACAGCTCGACAAGCCGGAGTTCTGGCGTGCGGACTCGCCCAGTGCTACGTTCCACGGGCGCGACATCTTCGCGCCGGTTGCCGCTCACCTCGCGGCAGGTCGAACACTCGACGACGTAGGAACGCCCGTCGACAAGCTGTCGACGCTTCACTGGGCACTGCCGACGATCGATGAGCACGGCATCCAGGGCTGGGTGGTGCATGTGGACCATTTCGGCAACTGCATCACCAATATCTCGCGCCAGGCGTTCGAGGAGCTTCGCGACGGCCGTGGCATCAAGTGCTTCGCCGGCGGCGCCATACTCCATGCCGTGCATCCCGTGTACGCATCCGTAGCAGACGGCGACCCGCTCGCCATCTTCAACAGCGACGGCTTTCTTGAGATCGCCGTTAACGGTGGTGATGCGTCGAGTCTGCTGGGTATACGAAAAGGCGCCCCTGTAAACGTCGTCTTTTCACGGTCGTAATCTGCATTGTACATCCCCACCATGCTGCTTGCCGCCCAGACGCCGAACGAACGTCGACCCGATCTTTCCGCCTATGCGGACAATGCGTTTGCGCTCGCTCACGCACTAACGCTCGATGCCTCCGCCGCATCCAGGATCGTGGAGAAGGTCTTCGAACGGGCGCATAG
>CBFGYX010000334.1:0-2861 GCA_965653075.1 uncultured bacterium | reverse complement strand
TTGGAATGGAGCATTCCAATCTCGTAGATTGAATAAGCGGATTTCCAGGGGTGTGGCACTCCGCAGTGCTTGTTCAATTTCAATGAGGATGATCAATGACCATTCCCATTAAGCGCCAGCAATCCGACGAGAGGCTCAGCAAGATCGGCCTCAACCCGACCTACGATGCCCTGCGGCGTCAAGTTGAGTCTGCCGCGTGCCTCGACCGTGCGATCACCAGCCAACTCCAACCGCGCATCGACCGTGAAACCCTCGCCGAAGGCCCAGCTCAGACCAGTCAGCTCGATGAAGTCGGCCTCCATCCCGGGATTGATCGTGCCCGGACGCAGCCGGGTCTTCACACCGCCGCCCATCAGCACGGGGCGATCGAGACCCGTCTTCTGAATGTCGAGTTCCTGCACATCAACTGCTATGGCCACCGGTTCATCCAGCGCCAGCTCGAGCACCGCGCGGCCATCGAGGCGATACGCATTCGGCAGCTCGGCCGCGGACAGATCCAGGCCTGTCAGCTTCGCAAAATCCGGCACCAGCACGATCTCCGTTAGCCCCGCGATGTCGCCGACCGTCCCGCCCATCGGATCGAAAACGAACGTCTGGATCTCACTTCGGCCGTCGTTCGAGATCGGGAGGTTACCCATCGCATCCCGGGCGGTGAGTTGCCAGGCGTACGTCCTTCCGCGTTCCAACGGCAGGTTCTCGGGCCCGTACACCAGCGTCGTCGATGTGGTCGTCGTATTCAGTAGCGGGCGATTGCCGAGTATGGCCTCTTGAGGCGCCTGGCCGCGCATCAACTCCACGATGACGAGATGATATTCGATTGTTGTGCTCAGCGGCGTCACCACCGGCAGCCATGAGAAAATCGGGTAGGGCTGGGAGATGACCACGCCGTCGAGCGGTGCCACGACGAATGGCGGCTCGGCAAAGCGAACGGTGAACTGCGCCGTACCCGGAAGGCTCGACACGAATGGATCTTCAGGCTCGGCTTCGACCGTAACGAGATACGTTCCTTCCGGCAGCGCGCCCGTTCGGATCACCGTGTTGCGCAGGCGACGCTGAACGCGGTCGATAAGGTCGGCTACGCTCTCGCGGAAACGGATGTCGGGGTCGTCCGCGAAGCTTCGGTAGGTGTGTATCCCCGGACGGATGAGCACGGGCTCGGAGGTCGTCTCGAAGAGGCGCTCGCCGTCGAGCTCGAAGGTTACGCGGAATCGAAACGGAGCAGCCTGGCGCGATGGATGCGTGTAGGCTACCTGGATGGGATACAGGCCGCGCTCATAGTCGCGAATGAAGTCCTCAATGTTCGGCGACGGCAAGACCGGCGGCACGCCGAGAATGGAGGTCTGCACAGTGCCTTGCGAGGCGGCAGGCTGAGCCAACGCGCCGAGGCCGATCAAGACGAACAATATGCCGAAGAGCCGCGCTAGAAAACGTTGCGGGGCAAGGGAATCCGGCGTGATAGCGGAGAATCTCACAGACAAACGAAAAGACTCTATTAGAAACGATGTTCGAATTGCAACGTGATGCGGCCCTCTCTGAAGCTCCGCCCCTCGTCACTCGAGCTCACCAGCCCGCGAAAAATCAAGCGTAACCGATCACCATTGGGCAGGCGATATGTGGACCCGAGTGTGCCCGTCCACTGAGACGAGATCGATTGAAAGGCTTGAGTGAGTTCTTCCAACATGGCCGCGTCGTAGATGCCGCGCGCAAACATCCATTCCAGCATCGCCGCGTCCTCCCCTCCCGTGCCCTGAACCATGTCGGAGATGAGCCATGCGTAGGCGCTTCGATCGCGGATCGTCTCCGGCACGCGCGCACGGTCGGTCACGGACAAATCGGCGTCTGTGGTGACGCCCGGCACATATCCCGAGAAGTCGAGTGATGGCGAAATCAGGGCCAGCGATGCCTGGGTGGACATTGTCGATTCGAGACGATTCCGTGACCACCCCGCCGAGACATCCACCTGCAGGAGGCCATCCATGAGCGACGTGCCGCCACCGGCGTTGAGCCCGACGACTGAAGTCGTGCTGTTGGCTGCATCGCTCCATACGTAGTTGCCGTTGGCATTAAGCTGGATGCCTGAATCGAGCTGAACGGAGTAGGTGGCGTTGGTCGAGGTGCTCCTCGTTGTGAATGCCTCTCGGAGGCCGAGTGCCACGGCGTCGCTTCGGTCGTCTGTTGACTGCAACGAGCCGGACACCGCCACGGTGTGCATCGTACCGCCCGGCGACCCGATGTTTAGCGCCGGCGCAAGCGTGAATGTCTGCGAAACCTGATACTGCGGGAGCTGAACGGGGTCCGGCGCGCTCTCGAGGGGATCGTTGCTGTTCGTTAGCCGAGCGAATGATCCGGAAAGCATGAACTGCTCCGTGATCTGTGCCCGGACGTTGCTTCCCAACTGCAAGCGCCTCGCCGTTGCCACGCGGTGCTTCTGGAGGTTATTCCGACTATGCGCGGCGTTGAATCCGACTGAGAGGCGGCGGTCGAAAAGGTTCAACGTCGGTTGAATTCGGATACGCTCCTGGTCATTCCGCATCTGCGGGATACCGAGCGACTCAAACCCAGGCTCGACGCGCTGATACGACGCGTTGACCGACACCATCGGCATGTTCAGTCGCGCAGCGGCTTCCCCCGCGTAGTCGACATGAGAGCTGCGGCGTATCGGTAAGAACGAAGGCGCACCGTCGAGGTCGGGCGCCGTCAGGTCGCGCGTCATCATCGAAACGGTGACCTGACTCTCGAGAAAGAGGCGGCGCCCAAGAAGCGAAACGCCGACATCCGGCGTGATGCTGACATTGGCCTGCGGAGCCAGGAAGAATCCGTCGAGCTCGGCGATGTCCATCCGCAGTTCTCCTCGTTCAGCT
>CBFGYX010000333.1:0-2867 GCA_965653075.1 uncultured bacterium | reverse complement strand
ACCCGTAATCGATCGGGTAGATGATCTCCGGAAAGGCTGGGTGCGGCGAGCCGATCGGCCGATCGAGCGTGTATCCGAGCCGCCTGATTTCGCGTTCCCAGCGATCCCACTGCAGCCGAGACCTCAGCCGCCGAAGCATCTCCTGGTCCGGCGTCCACATCATGAAGTCGACGGAGACTTCACCGCTTTGGTTTTCGACGCCGTCCGTTCGTCCTCCACTTCGATGATGTCGACGTGCAGCTCGCGGAGCTGATGCTCGTCAACTACATCCGGCGAGCCGACCATCAGCTCTTGCGCCCGCTGCGTCTTCGGGAAAGCAATCACCTCGCGGAGCGACGACGCGCCGGCAAGCAGCATCGCCAGCCGGTCCACGCCGAACGCGATACCACCATGCGGCGGAGCGCCGAAGCGGAAGGCATCCAGAATGAAGCCGAAGCGGCGCTGCGCCTCCTCTTCGTCGATGCCGAGCAGACCGAACATCCGCTGCTGAACGTCCCGGTTGTGGATACGGATCGATCCGCCGCCGATTTCACTTCCGTTCAGCACGAGGTCGTACGCGCGCGCGCGCACCGCCCCCGGATCTTCCTCCATCCCTGCGAGATCCTCAGGCCGGGGCGACGTAAACGGATGATGCATCGCAAAGTAGCGTTGATCATCATCATCCCACTCGAGCAGCGGAAAATCAGTCACCCAGAGAAACTTCCACGGGCCATCGGCGCCCTGCGGAATCAGATCGAGCTCGCGCGCCATGTGCAGGCGTAGGTCGCCCATTTGCTCGAATACGTCCGGCGATTTTCCCGCCAAAATCAGCACAAGGTCGCCGTCTTTCGCACCGCTCGCCTCGATCGCCCGGTTCACATTTTCCGTCGGCAGCACGCTATCCTTCACAGACGAAAACGTCTCGCTGCCGTCCGAGGCCAGCTTGAAGTAAACGAGGCCGCCCGCGCCAATCCGCTTGCGGACGATGTCCTTATCGAGCCGGTCCATATAACCACGGCCCTGATCCCCCATACCCGGAACGACGATCGCCACGATGTGGCCGTCGGCTTCGAGCACGCCGTCGAACACGCGGAAGCCCGATCCGCGGAACGCCTCGCTGACATCCTGGATCTCGAGGTCAAAGCGAATATCCGGCTTGTCCGAGCCGTACCGCCGCATCGCATCGTCGTACGACATCCGAGGGAAGGGAAGTTCGAGCTCGACGCCCTTCAGATCCCGCCACACAGCCGCCATCAACCCCTCCATCATCCCATAAATTTGATCTTCCGTCGCAAACGTCATCTCGACGTCGATCTGGGTAAACTCGGGCTGGCGGTCGGCGCGCAGGTCTTCGTCCCGGAAGCACTTTACGATCTGGAAGTAGCGGTCCATGCCCGCCACCATCAGGATCTGCTTGTACGTTTGCGGACTCTGCGGCAGCGCGAAGAACTTGCCCGGATGCAGTCGGCTCGGCACCAGATAGTCGCGCGCGCCCTCCGGCGTCGACTTCATCAAGACAGGCGTCTCGACTTCGAGGAAGTCGTGCTGGTCGAAGAATCGCCGCACCGACTGGTATAACTTGTGCCGCAGCACCAGATTGTTCTGCAGATCCGGCCGCCGCATATCGAGATAGCGGTAGCGCAGGCGCAGCTCCTCATTGGCGTCAACGCGCTTTTCCTCGTGCGCCGAGACGTTGAACGGCAGCGCCTCCGAGCGGTTGAGGATGAGCAGGTCCTCGGCATGCACTTCGACCGTGCCGGTGGGCAGCTTCGGGTTCACGGTTTCTTCCGACCGCGTGGCCACCCGGCCGCGTACAGAGACGACGTACTCGTTGCGCAAGGCGTTGGCTACGTCGTGCGCCGCCTCGTTGAACTGCGGCGAGAATACCACCTGTGTTAGACCGAACCGGTCGCGCAGATCGATGAAAATGAGTCCGCCGAGGTCGCGCCGCGTGTCGACCCACCCCTTGATGACGACGGTTTCGCCTACGTGGGCCTCGCGAAGCTCGCCGCAATTGTGCGAGCGATGTCCATGCGTGTCTTCGACGGAGAGTAGCGGCTGCGGAGTTGAGGGCGACATTGAGAACGGCTGGTATTAACGAAATTGCGGATGCGCTGCGCGTGAACGACAAAGTCGGTTAATATACGACACCGCTGATCGCTGATCCTTTCGCCGAATTTGAAACCGGAGAATTAGCCACACTCACGGCACACACCTATCTTCACGTGATTTCGATGCCGCAGGTGGCGTCGCCTCAAGGAAACTTCCCTCCGTTCGTCGTCATGGCCAAGGATCAATCAAGTGAATTCGCCTCCGAAGAGGCTGCCGAGCTCGCGGGAGGTGCGACGGGTACGCTCGCTCCCGGTCGCAGAGAATGGTTCGGGCACCCGCGCGGGCTCTCCACGCTCTTCTTTACCGAGATGTGGGAGCGCTTCTCCTATTACGGGATGCGCGCCATCCTCGTCCTGTTCATGACGGCGGCCATCACCGACCCCAACGCCGGCATGGGTCTACAGGTGAGCGTTGCCACGGCCATTTACGGCCTGTACACGTTTTTTGTGTACGTCCTCGCCCTGCCCGGCGGATGGGTGGCCGACAACATCTGGGGGCAGCGCAAGGCGGTATTCGTCGGTGGTGTGATCATCATGCTCGGCCACGTGTCGCTTGCCATACCGATGGACATGACGTTCTACCTCGGTCTTGCGCTCGTGGTCATCGGGACGGGCTTGCTGAAGCCGAACGTCTCCACGATGGTGGCCGACCTCTACCCCGAGGGCGGTGCGCGCCGAGACGCCGGCTTCTCGATCTTCTATATGGGAATCAATATCGGCGCTTTTGCCGGTACCGCCCTGGTGGGCTGGGTTGGGGAAGGTGTCAATTTCCACTGG
>CBFGYX010000332.1:0-2868 GCA_965653075.1 uncultured bacterium | reverse complement strand
GCTGTTGAGGCTGGTGAGCGGCTCGGTTTTTTGCCGGGCGACCTCCGGGAAAAGGTCGACCCCTACTTGCGTCCACTTTACGACGCGCTTGAGGACATGCTCGAGCCGGATAAGCTCCGCGGTTTCCTCGAGCAGCACGTAGTGGAGATCGTTCCGCTGGCGTACATGCGCGGACGCACGCTGAACTCTGCCTTTGTCATTCTCGACGAAGCTCAGAACGCGACCGGCCCACAGATGAAGATGTTTCTGACCCGCCTCGGCGCGAACAGCCGCTCGATTGTGACGGGTGACATTACCCAGACGGACCTGCCGAAAAGTGAGATTTCGGGATTGACGCAGGCGCAGGAGATCTTGACGGGGATCGACGGTGTCGATTTCGTCTACTTCGACAAGAGCGATGTTGTGCGTCACCGTCTCGTCAAGGATATCATCGACGCCTACGACCGATACCACAACGGCGACGAATGATCTGGGGAAGGCCCGCTTCCGCCGGATGTGTCAGTTGTACGTGTAGAAGCCATGGCCGCTTTTTCGTCCGAGGCGCCCGGCAGTCACCATCTTGCGCAGTAGCGGACAAGGCCGATATTTGTCGTCACCGAGTTGTGTGTGGAGGACTTCCATGATGGAAAGACAGACATCCAGGCCGATGAAGTCGGCAAGAGTGAGCGGCCCCATTGGGTGAGCCATCCCCAGCTTCATCACGTGGTCGATGTCCTCGACCGAGGCCACACCTTCCATCACGCAGTAAACCGCCTCGTTGATCATCGGCATCAACACACGGTTTGACACAAAGCCCGGATAATCTGAGACCTCTACCGGAGACTTCCCTAACCGCTCAGACAGTGATCGCACCGTGTTGAAGACGGCGTCGCTTGTCTCGAGGCCGCGCACGATCTCGACAAGCTTCATTACCGGAACGGGGTTGAAGAAGTGCATCCCGATCACGTTTGAGGGCCGCTGCGTCTGCGCGGCAATCCAGGTAATCGAGATCGATGACGTGTTGGATGCAAGGATCGCGTCTGGGGGCGCCGCCGCGTCAATACTGCGGAACACGTCGGCTTTGACCTCGGCTCGCTCGGATACCGCCTCGACAACGAGGTCGACGTTGCTGACTGTTTTCTCGAGATCCGTACTGGTATGGATGAGATCGAGCGCCTCGCCGGCCTCAGCTTGAGAGATGACGTTCTTGTCGACCTGGCGGCCGAGGTTCTTTCGGATCATCGTCACTCCAGCCTCAACTGCTTCGTCTGAAACATCGACCAGCGCCACATCGATGCCGCCGAGGGCGAAAACATGGGCGATACCGTTCCCCATGGTGCCGGCGCCGATGACGGCTACTCGCTGGATGTGCATGACTCACCCCATTGATTAACTGATGCGTTAATCTAACCGCAGGCGCGAGGCCGGGCAACGGTCATACCCAAAACAAAAAGGGAGCACCCGAGGGCGCTCCCTGATGAAGTCGTAAGCGGTGACCTTCCGGATTATAGCGCCTGGTCGACCAGAGCTTCGTTCCGTGAGACCTGCAAGTCGATGATTTCTTTTGGGTTGTTGTCTTCGTCGACAAGTACAACGCGCGGCCTATGCTTCTGTGCTTCTTCGTGCGTCATGTCGGCATAGCTGATGACGATGATCTCGTCACCACGCTGAGCGAGACGCGCCGCAGGGCCGTTAAGACAGACCGTCCGTGCACCGGGCTCTCCCGGGATGGTATAGGTCTCGAGGCGGCTACCATTGTTGATATTGACCACCTGCACCTTCTCATATGGAAGTATGCCTGAAGCCTCCAGCAGCTCCTGGTCGAGCGTGATCGACCCCTCATAAAAAAGGTCGGCCTCGGTTACACGGAGGCGGTGGAGCTTCGCCCGGAACATGGTCAACGTCATCACAGGATGGGATGGATTACTAAGTTGCGGAGCGAATCAAGGCGCCGTCACAAAAGCGCTGTCGATAAGCCGCGTTTCCCCGAAATAAGCTGCGACGGCTACAAGCACTTCCATTCCGGACTCGATTGTCTCCAGCGGCTGCAGGTCGTCGGCCGAGACGACCTCCGCATATTGCAGTTTTGCGAGCTCGGATTGGCCGATCGTGTCGCGCATCGCTGTAACAATGCCTAAAACACGCTGTTCCCCTCGTTTGACAGCGGCTTCAGCGTCGGTTATGGCCCTGGAAAGCACGCGTGCCTGCAGGCGCTCTTCATCGTTCAAGTAGCGGTTTCTCGAGCTCATGGCCAGGCCGTCATCCTCGCGGACAGTCGGCACTCCGATCAACCGGGTTCCGAAGAAGTAGTCGCGTGCAAGTCGTTTCAGGATGACGAATTGCTGAGCGTCCTTGAGGCCAAACACGGCGACGTCCGGCCGGACGATGTTCAGAAGTTTTGCCACCACCGTGACGACGCCGTCGAAGTGACCTTCGCGATAGCGCCCGCACAGCCAGCGGTCGAGTTCGCGAACGGTGAACCGTATCGGTTGGCGCTCGAGATGTCCGCCCGGGTACATGTCTTCGACGCCGGGCGCGAATACGATGACTCCGTCTGCGGCGAGGCTCCGCAGCAGTTCGATATCCTCTTCAAGGCGGCGAGGATAACGGTCATAATCTTCGGTCGGCCCAAACTGAGTGGGATTCACGAAAATGCTGACCACGATGATATCGCTGTGTGCCCGGGCCTCCCGGACCAGCTCAAGGTGGCCGTCGTGCAGCGCGCCCATCGTCGGAACGAGGGCCACGCGTTTGCCCTCAGCCCCCAGCGCCGATGCGCGGGTCATCATGTCCTCGATGTCGTGAATGAGTTCCATAAGGACCTGAGCGGGCAGGTTATGTGTGGTTTAAAGGCGATCGTGGTAAAAAGCCGATCGTGGTGAGGAAAGG
>CBFGYX010000331.1:0-2873 GCA_965653075.1 uncultured bacterium | reverse complement strand
GGATTCGGCGGAGGCAGATCAACCGACTGGACCACCCAAACCATATCCACATTAGCCACGATCACATGCTCGCGGCCGACGCGGCGTCCGGCGGCGCGCCTCACCAGGCGGTTTTCGCGCTCGTGGATCTCGGTGATTAATCCCGTGCCGTCCTCGTTGATACGGATCGTCACACGATCACCAACCGCGATCGGATTCGTCTCCTCACGACCCTCGAGACGAAACTTCCCACGAATCTTCGACGCCACCGTTCCGCCGGCCGTGCTCACGTCGTACCAGCTTCCCGTCGATCGGATGACCGTCCCGTCGAGGAGCTCTCCGGCTTTCAGATTGTCATCCATCACGTCGTCACGATCTCACGCATTCGCTGCACCGGGCATCATCTCTGAAACCTCCATAAAACGTTCTCGTCTACGATTCGCATGTACGGAAGGTGATTCATCTGTAGACGGGCGACGAGGTAACCGTCATGACAACACGCGATAAAGAGAATTCGGAGCAGTATCAGGAAGCGCGTAAGCACTTCGATGAGCTTCGTATCGAAGATAAGGCGGTCTTCCTGCTGGAATCCACCGTAACGACGCTGGCGCGCGGAATCGAGACAATTGGTCGGACGATCGGGGAGACGCTCGAACGAACCTTCGATGAGGCCGAACGGCGCGCGAGAAGAAGCGCGGACGATGCAGGTCAGGAGACGCCTGCCGACGATTCGGGCGACGGATCGGCGTCGACGCCACCTCCGACTACTCCGTGACGGCGATGGACGATCGTCAGACTCCGCGCCGGGTGGTCGAGTTCGAGCGGTTGAATCTGCTCGGGAAGGCGGTTTTTGCTGGGGGATGGATGGTTCGCATCGCGGCAAATGGAATTCAGCACGCGGTCGATCGCTCGGCCACCGTCCTTGCCGAGGCCGAGCGGGCGTACCGGCAGGGCCGCGATCCACACATAGACGACGCAAAGGTTATCGAAGAGCGCGAAGAGCGAAGGCGATAGCAGACATTGAGCCCAGATACGACGAAAGGCTGCCCAACTACCAGGCAGCCTTTTGTCTTTCCGTCAAGTTGATGCGGGTCTCAGGTCACAACTGTACCCGCAGCCGCCGGCGTGGCGTTTGACTGCATGCGCTTTTCCTCTTCGCTGATGCTGAAGAGTTCGTTTGGATCTGACTTAGGCTCACCTTCGAAAACGAGATCGGCGATCTCACTCACGCGATTCACATAGTGGATCTCGAGCCCCTCCAGCGCTTCGTTCTTGATCTCCTTGACGTCCTTCTCATTTTTCTCCGGCAACAGCACGGTCTTAATGCCGGCGCGCCGAGCGGCCAGCACCTTTTCCTTGATGCCGCCGACCGGCAGAACAAGTCCGCGCAACGTAATCTCACCCGTCATCGCTACGGTATGCTTCACGCAGCGCTGGGTGTAGATCGAGATGAGCGATGTTAACATGGCCACGCCCGCAGATGGACCATCTTTGGGGATGGCCCCGGCGGGGACGTGCACGTGGAGGTCCCAGTACCGGAAGGCATCGGCTGGAATCCCGAGCGCGTCGGCATGAGCTTTCACGTACGAAAACGCCGCTTGCGCTGATTCCTTCATCACATCCCCCAGTTGACCGGTCAGGATGAGACGGCCGTTTCCACGCGAGACCGATGATTCAATAAAGAGGATGTCACCGCCGGCGGGGGTCCAGGCGAGTCCGGTTGCGACGCCCGGCACCTCTGTGCGCTCAGCCACATCCGAGAAGAAGCGGCGCGCACCGATCAGGTCGTGGAGATCATCCGGAGTGACCGACGCCGACTCCACCTCCTCGAGTGCAATCTTCTTCGCCACACCGCGCGCCACCGATCCGATGGTCCGCTCGAGCTGGCGTACGCCCGACTCACGTGTGTAACCGTCGATGATCAGGTTGAGGGCATCATCATTGATCTCGAACTGACCTTCCTTCAGGCCGTTACGCTCCATCTGTCGTGGCACCAGGTATCGCCGAGCGATCTCCAGCTTTTCATCCTGCGTGTATCCGTTGATCTCGATGACCTCCATGCGGTCGCGGAGCGGCGCGGGAATCTGCTCGAGATAGTTGGCCGTGGCAATGAAGAGCACGTTCGACAGGTCGTAGTCGAGCTCGAGGTAGTGGTCGTTGAATGCGTTGTTCTGTTCGGGGTCGAGCACTTCGAGCAGGGCACTTGAGGGATCGCCACGGAAATCGGCGCCCAACTTGTCGACCTCATCCAGCATAAAGACCGGGTTTCCTGCGCCGGCTTTCTTCATCCCCTGAATAATGCGGCCGGGCAGCGCGCCGACATACGTGCGGCGGTGGCCGCGGATCTCGGCCTCATCGCGTACGCCGCCAAGGCTCATCCGCACAAACTCGCGGTCCATAGCCCGCGCGATGCTTTTGCCGAGGCTCGTCTTACCCACACCCGGAGGCCCGTAGAAACAGAGAATCGGTGCCTTCATGTCGCCCTTGAGCTTCAGAACGGCGAGGTGCTCGATGATCCTCTTCTTGACCTGCTCGAGGCCAAAGTGGTCCTCATCCAGCACATGCGTGCTGCGCTTCAGGTCCAGGTTGTCTTGCGAAAACTCGTTCCAGGGAAGGTCGAGTATCCAATCGACATAGTTGCGGGTCACCGCATAATCGGGAGCGGCGGGGTTCGTCCTCCCCAGCTTGTCGAACTCCTTGGCAAGTGCCTTCGTGACATGCTCGGGCAACTCCTTTTTCTCGGCCCGCTCACGCAGCTCGGCGACGTCGGTGCCGCCGAACTCGCCTTCACCAAGCTCTTCCTGGATCGCCTTTAACTGCTGGCGAAGCAGGTATTCGCGCTGCTGCTGGTCGACATCCGTCTTGACGCGGCTGCGGATTTCCTCCGACAGCTG
>CBFGYX010000330.1:0-2906 GCA_965653075.1 uncultured bacterium | reverse complement strand
CTCACGAAGCTCCGAATAGACGAAGGGCCAGAGCTCATCGAGCGCAGCGCCGTCGGTCAAACGGATGTAGGCTTCGTGGACAAGCGCGGTGGTGTTGAGCGCGGCATCAGGACGATTGCGTGACAGCCGCATGTGCGCGATCTCACGAAGCTCCGAATAGACGAAGGGCCAGAGCTCATCGAGCGCAGCGCCGTCGCCCTCGGAGAGGCGGGCCAACAGTTGCGTGCATTCCCGGGGAGGTGACACGGTTATGTTCGGCTCAGGTGAGCGGATAGAGAAGACCGTCTCGGCCGCTGCAAGATAGTGCAGCCGAAGGAGATACTGTAAAGCCGACCTCCATATCAATCTATAAGGGCGGGATGGATAAGTCGGCGATGTAGCAACCACATTATAGATGCGGCATTGGCTGGATAAAATTCGACCAGTGTATCACGTCCTTGCTCAATGTCGCATCTTGCACATTCGTGCGGATGAGGTTTCCTTATACGGGACAGGCCGTTACGTATTAACGACTTACATCAGCGCGATGGAGTGCGAGGGTGACGAGGCGCGGGATCATACTGATGACGGTGATGATGCTGACGTCGGCGACGTACGCTGCCGGGGCTTCCGCGGTTAATACGTTGCGGTCGGCGCGGATCGACTCGCTATTGATGTCGCTCGACCCCGACTCAGTCGATATGCCCGAATGGGTCACCGAGCGTTATTTCGATGTGCTGCGTGCGCATGATGATGATCCCGAAGGTGCGCTTCCGCGGCGGTACCTCGCACGGGCTCTGCCGCTGATGCCCGATTCCGTGCAGGCGCAGATCGCATCCGAAACACATCAGCGCGATATCGATCGGTGGATCTTCGAGCCTGGTGCGGGTGAGGCGATGATCCGATGGTGGCGCAGCCGCGATCCGCTGCCGGGTACCGAGCGCAACGAGCTGGTCGAGGAGCATGTGATGCGGATGGCGAGGTCGCTGCGGGAATTTGGCGCCGAGACCGCTACCGGATATGACGACCGCGGTGTTGTGCACGTGCGCCTCGGCGAGCCCGACATCGCGCGGGATATTGATATCGCAAAGTCCGACGCTTTGCGCGACATTTTCCGCTTCGGCGTGCCGGTCACGCTGAGCGACTTCCCCGACACCGAGGTATGGGTGTATCGCCGCATCCATCCCGATGTCTATTTCATCTTCGTCGCGGACCGGCAGGAGTACCGGATCGGCGGTCTCCACGACATGATCCCGCGGCCGCTCCGCCGAACTATGGCGGGCACGGAGCGCAACGCGAACATCGCGGTTTCGACGCTTGCCGCCGTCCGGTTTTTCCTCGAGCGGCTGTCGCTGCTGAACGTCAACTTCGGGCCGCAGTATAGCGCCGTGGACAGTTACGCGATGTGGCAGGAAGAACAGCGCTTCGCGAGCGATGTGGGCTCGCCGGGATTGACCGGTTCAGTCGAGACCGTCGTGGGCTCGGGCTTCACGAGCGTTCGGGTCTATGCGAACCCCATGTTCGGCATTCAGCCGATTCACCACGTGGCCACGCAGACGCTGAGCGAGGCACGCACGAACGACTACTACGCGGCACGAACGCGCGAAGAACTTGCGCCACAGCTCGCCACCGACACATTCGAACGCCTGGATCAGGAGGAATTGCCGCTCGGTGTTCGCATCAGCCGCTTCTTGAACGACGACGGCAGCACGCGGGCCTACATCGACTGGTCGCCGCAGCTTGGCGGCCTCCATCTTTCAGATCGCCGCCGTCAATCCCTCGAAGAAACCGGCCACGACCTCTATCGCGACGTCGTGCTCGATGCCGCGGCGATCGGGTACAATGATGCTTACCGAAAGGTTAACCTGGGCGAGCAGACGATCGCTATGGCCGGGCCGCCAACCGAGGAGACGCACATGTTGCCGCAGACATTCACCGTCGACTCGCTCAGCGCTGCGCACATTGCCTTGCAGGTAGATCAGCATGTCGCATTTTTCAGGGAAGGACCGCCCGTGCGCGTCCTGCGGGGCCGACGCATGAAAATCGGCGTCCACGATCCCGAGCCCGTCGTGCCGCTGAACGATGATCGAAGGCGGCTCGAGATGAGCGACATCCGGCCGTTCTTCAATCCGCTACCGGTCGAGGCCGTTGCCGCACTCGACGACCCGCTCGACGGTGCCCATCCATTCCCCTACCGATTCGTGCCGGCCGTCGGTTCGCTTATTCTCACGTTCGATATTTACCACCTGCTGCTCGGCGCAGACGACATGGCGCGGTACGACATCGAGTACGAGGTAGCACGCCGCACGCGGCAGGGTGGCCTCGCCGGATTTATCGGCCGGACGCGCCAGGACCGGACGTCCGCCCGTACCCGACATGAACACCCGGCGAGGAACGTCGGCGAGATGATCGTGCTCGACCCGGCCGAGTGGATCGATGAGCCGGAAATCGTCGTCGTCGTCCGCATAACGGATCAAGTCGGCCGGGCGACCATCGAGCGGGAGCTACGCTTCGGGCGCTGACGCGTCGTCGATGATGATCTCGGAAAAGACGACCTCGCCGGTACGCAGCATCCGCCGGACGTACGGGCGACACATCCCACAATTCAATCCGAACCGCACGTGTTGCTGCAACGCCTCGACCGTATCCGCACCGCACGCCTCAGCGGTGATCCGCAGCTTCTCGAAGGTCACGTCGTAGCACACGCAGCGGTCGATGCGCATCAGTCGGTGAGGAAGCGGATGGAGGTCGGTGCGATACCTGTGCTGAAGCTGCGGATGAGCTCGCCGTCGAGGTTGTAGATGCCGACGCTGCCGTTGTTGGTGACGAGAAAATCGGTCGGGCCAGCCGGTAAGGTGGCTGGCATGCGAATTTCGTATTCAACCAGTTCGACTTCCACCTGGTTGGCTTCATCCTGCGCCCGGACA
>CBFGYX010000329.1:0-2908 GCA_965653075.1 uncultured bacterium | reverse complement strand
GAACCGGGCGAGGCCACGCCCGCGTTCACCGCCGTGCGCCGGGACGCCGATGGCCGGCACGTCGGCCGACGGCTCTTGCGTCGCACCGTTCGGACGCCCTGAATCAACGCTCAGGAGAGCCCGGCCGCGAGACCTTTAACGCCGCCGGCTAACAGATTGGATGGAGAGAGATAATAGATAGCGGGGGCGCCCGGCATCGCGGAGACGGGCTTACAGCTCACGACCCTTTAGCTCGTTAATCCTCTAACTCGCGGCGCGTCGCCTACAGGTCGGGCACCACGGTAATCGCAGTCGTCAGCCCCCGCTCCTCATCGCACTTCTTGCACTCGATCGCCCGGCCGATGAAGCCTTGCCTTCCCGCCTCCGTCAACACCCACGGCCGTTCGACCCATGGCGGGTTATGCCGCACGTGGCGCGTGTGGCCACATTCAAGTTCAGCCACCCAATGCGCCTCATCGTCTTGTCTGAACCCGGTGATCGTTCGTTTCATATGTATCCGGTTGTCCGAGTCGATGGTCCTTCGGCGTCCGTCCCATAATCAAAACTGAGGCCTTCGTCAAATGATCGAGGCGTAGTAACGGCATCGTATCAGTTCGGATGATCCTCACAGACGGCGCCGGGCGTAGCTTGTCATACAAGTAAACTACGGAAAGGAGGGCGCGATGAGGAACGAACCGGGTTTCGGCAGGCTGCCGATCGAACTAATGATAGACGCCGCCCTTCTTCGGATGTTGCAGGAGCCCTGCAGTCCGGACGAGGTCACAAGAGTGAGGCAGGAGCTCTCAAGACGAGGCTATGAGCCGGCGGCGTTTGGTATGAATCCGCCGCGAGTGCACGTGCGGCAGAACCTTGTTGCACGGTCGACCGCACGCAAAAGGACGATGTCTCTTTAAAGCGGTCAGAAACTGAAGAAGGTCGCAGAACTGGAGGGGCTGTGCCATGAGCGCGGCCCCTCATTCTATATGCGCCGGTCGTCGATTTACCGAGCGACGCGTACGGGAAACGGGTTTGGGTCAAGCTTGCGCAGGACACGCCCCCGATGCTCAAGTAGCGACTCGCGGAAGAAGATCAGCATCCAGTCGCGCGCCTGGTCGCCTTCGATGCCGTAGGCGTCTGCAGCCTCGAAGTAGTTGGCAAAATCGAGCGACTCTGGCAGGTACCGAAAAAATGCCATGGCCTCGGGCGGCACACCTGACCCGAAATTATTCGTGTCTGCCGGCGCCGGCATCTCTGTTTGAGCCTCGTCGCCCAGTTCGCGGAAAAGCCTTGACAGCGTGGCTTCTTCGCGGAGTGCTTGATTCTCCTGGAGCAGCCGCTCATTCTCCTCCTGAAGTCGCGCCACCTCCTTGAAAAGCCAAGACAGTCGATCCTGCAGATCGCGGCAGAAAGCTTTTAAATCGTAGCTCATTAAGAATTGTCGTGTAAACAAGCACCTGGTTACGCACCAGGGGGAATACGGCATCACCTGCCGGCTCCACGTCTTCTCCCGCCTCTCGCCGAATCTGCCCGCGCCCCGGGACTGCAAAGGAAAGTAAGCGCAGTGTTTGCGCATAAACTAATCTTTCGGCGCATCATCGAATGCTCTGTTCGGCGCAAGGCCGTGCCAAGTGCAGTTGATAAAACGCCGCCTATCAACGGCTGGTTCGTTATTTCGGCGGTGTATCAGTACAATTAGCCCGATGCGCGATACACTTGACACTTACTTCGAAATAAGTGCCCGGGGCTCCTCCTTCGGCAGGGAGCTGCGGGCGGGCATCGTCACCTTTCTGACGATGTCCTATATCCTGTTCGTCAACCCGCAGATCCTGGGCGATGCGGGCATGCCGGCTGATGACGTGATGCGAGCAACGGCGCTTGCCGCCGCTGTGGCCACGCTGACGATGGGTCTCTTGGCGCGGTATCCGTTTGCAATTGCTCCGGGCATGGGTCTCAACGCCTACTTTACCTACGGCGTGGTGATTGGGATGGGGGTATCGTACCAGATGGCGCTCGCGGCCGTCCTCATAGAAGGCGTCCTCTTCATGCTGCTGGCGTTTGGCGGCGTCCGAACAGCAGTCATTAACGCCGTGCCGATGAATCTGAAACGAGCGATCACGGCGGGCATCGGACTGTTTCTGACCCTCATCGGTTTTCGCTCTTCCGGGCTCATTGTCTCGGACGAAGCCACGCTCGTCGCGCTCGGTAACATCTCATCTCCCGAAGTACTGATGTCGATCGGGGGCCTCATCCTTACTGCCGCCCTCCTCTCCCGCCGCTTCCACGGCGCCATCCTGACCGGCATCATCGCCGTCACCGTGACGTCGTGGATTCTCGGGGCCAGCCCAATGCCCGATCAATTCGTCGTTGCTCCGGGCCTGCCACAAGAGACACTCTTTGCGTTCGACTTCAGCGAGATTCTTACGGGTAAGCTGCTCATCGTCATCATCGCATTTCTGTTCGTCGACTTCTTCGACACGGCGGGCTCCCTCATTGGAATCGGCAGACTCGGTGGCTTTCTCGACGAGAAGGGCCGCCTCGAGCGGAGCGATCAGGCTTTTACCGCTGATGCGGCAGGTACCGTTGTCGGCGCGGCGCTCGGCACAAGCACCGTAACCACATTCATCGAATCGGCGACGGGTATTGAAGAAGGTGGTCGGACCGGCCTGACGGCTGTCGTGGTCGCCCTCCTCTTCGCGGTCTCGATCGTTTTTCTTCCGCTGGTCACTTCCGTGCCCGCCTCGGCCACGGCGCCTGCGCTGATTGTAGTCGGTGCCATGATGATGGTCGGCGCACGCGATGTCGAATGGGAGCGCCTCGACGAAGCGGTACCCGCGTTTCTGACGATCGTAGCCATGCCCTTCACCTATTCGATCGCAAATGGCATTGTCTTCGGGATCTGCAGCTACGCCGCGATCAAAGTTGTCTCGGG
>CBFGYX010000328.1:0-2917 GCA_965653075.1 uncultured bacterium | reverse complement strand
TCGCGAAGATCCTCACGGGCCAGCGGGCCGAGGCGGGTGCTATAATCCATCGGGTTGCCCACCGCCAGCTCGCCGACTTCGTGCACAAAGCGATCGACGAACCGATCGTAGACACCCTCCTCGATGATGAACCGCTTGGCGGCGATGCAGCTCTGGCCGGCATTCTGCATCCGCGAGCGCACGCCGATCCTGGCGGCGAGGTCGACATCTGCATCGTTCAGCACGATGAACGGATCCGACCCACCGAGCTCGAGCACCGACGGCTTGATCTCGGCACTCGTGGCCGCGCCAACTTTCGATCCAGCCCCTTCGCTTCCCGTCAACGTCGACGCGCGAATCCGGTCGTCGGCAATGATGCCGTCAACCTTCGAGGTGTCGACGATGAGCGCCTGGAACTCCCCTGCATCAAATCCTGCATCCGCAATCACCTTCTCAATCGTAAGGGCACAGCCCGTGACGTTCGACGCGTGCTTCAGCAGGCCCGTGTTGCCCGCCATCAGCGCGGGCGCGGCGAAGCGGAAGACCTGCCAGAAGGGGAAATTCCACGGCATCACGGCCAGCACCGGGCCGATGGGCTCGAAGGCAACGAAGCTCCGCGTCGCATCAGTCTCGACGATCTGATCATTCAGCATGCCCTCTGCATTCTGCGCATAGTAGCGGCAGACCGTGGCACATTTCCGCACCTCGGCTTCGGCCTCGCGGATCGGCTTGCCCATCTCTTCCGTGATCGTCGTCGCGTAATCCTTCGCGTGGTCCTCAAGCAGATCGGCAAGGCGGTTCATCCGCACGGCTCGATCGTCAAACGACGTCTGCCGATGCCGCTCGAAGGCAGCCATCGCCTGTTCGAGTCGATGCTCGAGGTCGGTGTCGGTAATATGATCGTAGACGGCGATCTCCTTGCCGGTGGCCGGGTTGATCGAGACGTTCTTACTCATGTGTCTGTCTCCTTAATTACGCTGGAGCTGTAGCTGAGAGGCCGCCGTAGAATCAGACGACGGCAACAGACGTAAGAAGCCGCGGCGGAAACGATCCCACAGAAGCGTCACTTAAGCGTACCGACCATGGCAAAAGCCGCTGCATCTGTAAATGTCGAAGCGATCGAGCGACTGACACGGCATCCGATTGGAAATCCGAACCTCTACCAGGAGGCGCTGCGGCACGGCTCGTTGTTTCGAGATGCAGTGATTAAAGGCGGGGCGGGCTCGGATCTGCGGTCGAATGAGCGCCTCGAGTTTCTGGGTGATGCCGTGATTGATTTTATCACGGCCGAGCGGCTCTTTCATCGGTTTCCGGATGCAGACGAAGGCTTCCTGACGCGCGTCCGCGCACGGCTCGTTAACAAGACGGCGCTCGCCCGGTTTGCTGCGGAGCTCGGTCTCGGCGAGCTGCTTATGATGAGCGAGGATATGGAGCGCACCGGTGGCCGCACTAATCAGGCCATCCTCTCGAATGCGTTCGAAGCCGTCGTCGGCGCACTTTATATCGATCAGGGCGAGGCGGCCGTGGCGGAGTTCCTCGACCGCGCCATGTTCGGGCGAATCGACCTGGATGATCTCGCGCAGCGCCGCGACAATTACAAAAGCTTGCTTCTCGAGTATGCGCAGGCACGCGGATGGCCGCAGCCACACTACAAAGTAGTGGAGATGGAGGGGCCGGCGCACGAGCGCAAGTTTACGATCGAGGCCATGATCGACGGCAAGGTTCTCGGTACGGGCACGGACCGGAGTAAGAAGCTGGCAGAACAGCAGGCGGCGCGCGAAGGGCTCGTGGCCATACAGTCGGGCGGCAATGACATCGAGGCGATTGTGAGCGATGCCGATCGGGATGCCGGTGACGCCGTTGTGAACAACGAAGACGAGCCATCGAGCGCTCGTTAGCTTCCCTTCACCAAAGACTCGCGGTGCCGCGACGAAACGGCAGCGGATGCCGTACGTTCTCGACGCATGCCGCTCAACTTTGCGGCCATCTTACTATCTCCGCGCGTCTGACTGCCATCTGTATCGGTATTATGTCTATCGATCTCTCGCCCACCGACCGCTTTGCCGACCGTCACATCGGTCCGTCTCCCTCCGAAATCGACGAGATGCTCCGTGTGGCCGGCGCCGAGTCGCTCGACGATCTTGCCGATCAGACGATTCCGGCATCCATCCGCACCGATCGCCCGCTCGATCTGCCGCCGGCGCTGACGGAGCACGAACTGCTGGCGCGAGCCGCTGAGCTCGCCTCCCGCAACCAGGTCTACCGGTCGTTCATCGGCACGGGGTACTACGATACCCACATGCCGCCGGCCATCCAGCGCAACATCCTCGAGAATCCCGGATGGTACACGCAGTACACGCCGTACCAGGCCGAGATATCGCAGGGCAGGCTCGAGGCGCTGCTCAATTTCCAGACGATGCTCATCGACTTGACGGGTCTGGAGATCGCGAACGCATCGCTGCTCGATGAGGCGACGGCCGCCGCCGAGGCGATGATGATGCTCCATCGAGTATCGAAGCGGGACGGCAGTGATACGTTCTTTATCTCCGAAGACTGCCATCCGCAGACGATCGAGGTCGTGAGATCGCGCGCCGCCCACATCGGCGTTGAGATCGTCGTTGGCGATCATCGCTCGTTCGAATTCGACGAGCAGGTCTTCGGCGCGCTGGTGCAGTATCCCGCGAGCGACGGCGCCGTCTACGATTACCGCGGTTTCTGCGAGCAGGCGCACGACGCCGGCGCGTACGTGATCGTCGCGGCCGACATTCTTAGCCTGGCGCTACTCGAAGCTCCCGGCACATTCGGCGCGGATGTGGCTATTGGCTCGACGCAGCGTTTCGGCGTGCCGCTCGGCTACGGCGGTCCGCACGCAGGTTACATGGCGGCAGGCTCGAGGCGCTGCTCAATTTCCAGACGATGCTCATCGACTTGACGGGTC
>CBFGYX010000327.1:0-2918 GCA_965653075.1 uncultured bacterium | reverse complement strand
CAGGTTGCCGTGGCGGATTATCAGTACGCGACCGATGTCGGCGCTTGATGACATGGATGATATCAGTGGGACGAGGCTACAGAGGTCGCCGGCCGTCTGCGCAGCCCATTGCGCAGCTCGAGCAAGCCATCGTGCAGTCGAGGGAAGAAGTGATAAAGCGCGAAAGGATAGTGGTCCGCGTCGAAGGGCTGCTCCCGGATGGCGTTCAGGATGAGCCGGCGGGCCTGCCGGCGATCGGCGTCGGCGGGTTTGAGGCTGCGCCGTGCCGTTTCGCGCAGGAATCGATGGGCCACGCGAGCCCGGCGCAGGCTGCGGCGATGCTTGAAGAAAAAGTAATCACGCGCTTCAATGTTGTCGCCTACGTCGAGGGATTTCCTGTCGGCGGCTCGCTCGTCGTAGTAGCGCATCAGCGGGTCAGGTACATAGTCGAATCGATAGTGACGCGCGATCCGCAGCCAGTAGTCGTAATCTTCGATGGCGGGGATGTCTTCATCGAAGTAGCCTGCCGCGCAGACGACGCTCCGCCGGATCATCGCGCCGGAGCCGGTATGGATGACGTTCCGCTCGAGGAGCTTATTATAAATGTCGCCTCGATGGGCGGGCTCGTAGATCCACGGGCCCGTCGGACGCCCAACCGTTTCGACGCCGCAGTACACGAGTCCGACGTTATCGGGTGCCCGTTTGAACCGGTTGACCTGCCGTTCGAGCTTTTCGGGAAACCACTCGTCGTCGGAGTCAAGAAACGCGACGAACTCCCCTCTCGCCTCCTTGATGCCGCGGTTGCGGGCGGCGCTGACCCCCCGGTTGACCAATTGAACGAGGTAGCGGATGCGCGGGTCGGTGTATGTGGAGAGCACCGCCTCCGTGCCGTCGGTCGATCCGTCGTCGACCACGATCAGCTCGAAATCGGCGAATGTCTGCCCGAGGACGCTGTCGATCGCACGGTGGACGACGTGCGCCCGATTGTAGGTTGGGATGACGACGGTCACCGTCGGGGCATCTGTATGGTACGTTCGTGCGCGGCCCGCATCGCCCGGTTGCAGATCGGCTCGGTGCATAGGTCGGTGGGAACGCCCGCTCTGCATGCTCGCTCGTGCGCTGTTCGTTCCCGGTAGGGACGGAATCTGAACGTCCGCCGCGACGCCCAATGCGCCGTCACCGCCGTGATTCATGTGAGGGATCGGTCCGCGCGCACGGCTTCGTCTGGCTCGCGCAAGCGCTTGCTCGGCGGCGGCGAGTCCGTAGTTAACGACGCGGGTTGTGCCGGGCTCGTCCTTGTGTGATTCGTTTGATGCGAACCGGCGTTTCAGCTTCCTTGCCGGAATCGTGAGTAATCCCGCGGACGTTGAGACGAGCCGCCGGGCCCGACGTCGCAGCCGTACCACGGGTGTTTCGACCTCCTCCGCCATCCGGCTCGCGCGTTCCGCCAGGTCGGGAAACTCCCGGCTCTCCCTGCTAAAGATCTCCAGCGCTCTGATGATCGCCATCGCGTGCGCAGGCAATCGGCCGGCGTCTTCGATCATCTTTGCGATACGCTCGATGACGTCGAGCTGGGCCGTGCGCCCTTCGCGCGAATGCCGCCGGCTGCTCTGGGAGGTCATGTCCGGAAGGCGTCGGTAGTACGCGTGGCCCTCGGCCGAGAACGACACCGGTACATCGGCAACAAGTGCCCGCATCATCAGGTCGCCGTCCTGATTGACAAGAACGCCGGGGTCCCATCCGCCGGTTTTTTCATACGCTTCGCGTGACCACATGACCGCGCACGGTGGGTGCCACCATCCGGTGAGCCAGGCATCGAGCAGGTGCTCGTCGTCCCGCCTGCGCCGGCATGACGCGGGCCGTTCGATCCATTCGTCGCCGCGTTTCTCAAGGCGGTACCAGGGAGCGAGCGCTACGCCGGTGGGGTTCTCCTGAAGGGCCGTAACGAGTCCGGACAGGGCATCGGGCGCCAGCACGTCGTCGGCGTCAAGGAACATGACGGCATCGCCGGTGCTCAGTGAGAAGCCGAGGTTTCGCGCGTGACATGCGCCGCGGCGGGGATTCGATACAATGCGGACACGCTCGCCGAACGATTCCACGATTCTGACACTGCGGTCGGTCGAATGGTCGTCGACAACGATGATCTCGTCGGGAAGCCGGCTCTGTTCGAGGACGGAACCGAGGGTCCACGCTATGTATTTCTCCGCGTTGAAGCAGGGAATTATGACCGAAATCCTCATTACTGCCTTTCCAGACTCCATGGTTGGCAACTACCGGAAGCCTGCTATTCACCTTGCTCCCGGCTAAACCGACGCGGAACGTATCTCTTTTCCTACCTCCTAAGCTACGCCGAACCTGCATAAGTAACGCCTTCGTGTATAGTTATGGCGCATGTAACGGCCGCGTCGACGTTGCAAATTTTCCGTCATAGGTGAATGGCGGCCGCGACGTCGGCAGGTTATCGTCGCCGGTCGTTCTTGGCGAACGTCCGATCACGCCTCCGGACGCGGCTGAAGCCGGTCCGTACGGCAAGGATATTCGGCGGCGTCGGCCAATTGAGACATCGCCGCTACGAGGAGAAACGCGACGCTGATTTCCAAGCCGTCCCCTCCCCAGACGGGGAGGGGAACGAGGGGTGGGGAGATTCCGGCGTTACGAGCAGCTCAACAAACGGTCTAGCCACTACAACGAGAGCCGGTATCAAATCTCGGGGAATGTCTTGAGTACATTCGGTCGGCGTTTCGCCCCTCCCCTTAATCCCCTCCCCGTCCGGGGAGGGGACGGTTCTTCGATCAACCGAGCCACCAGCTGTAGCAACGTCGCACGCTACCGCGCTACGGTCGCCTCCAACTGCGCCAGAACTGCTTCAACGGCGGAGGGCTCTACGCGCAGGTCCTTCTCCAGGGGATGCACATCCCCGATGCCTTCAGCCTCGATCA
>CBFGYX010000326.1:0-2924 GCA_965653075.1 uncultured bacterium | reverse complement strand
TGCCGTTCGAGGGCGAGTTCGATCATGCGCGTAGTGAGCTCCTGGAAGCCTATACCCGTTGGCTCCCAGAGATAAAACGAGAAGCTGCCGGGGATGGTGTTGATCTCGTTGAAGTAGACCTTACCGGTGTCGTCGTTGATCATAAAGTCGATCCTCGCCACGCCCGAGCATTCGAACAGCTTGAAGATGCGCACGGCGAGATCCTGAATCTCGCGTGTCTTCTCGTCGTCGAGAGGCGCCGGTATGATGCGGTCGAGCGATGCCATGCCTGCAGACGATTCGCTTCGCTGCTTCGACCCGCGGCGTGGTGAGGGCCCTTTTCCCTTGCCCCCTCCACCCCGCATGTATTTCTCCTGGTAGGTCAGCAGGTCCTCCCCCTCCGTCTTGACGGGTTGTTCGAGCACGCTCGGGAGCGCCTCATCCGGGTTCCCCAGCACGGCGCAGTTGATCTCACGCAGCGGCTCGACGGCGTCTTCGACTACGATCTTGTCATCGTAGCGGAGTGCCTCCTCGATCGCTGCATCCAGCGAGGCCCGATCCTTCGCCCTCGCAATCCCGATCGATGAACCGAGCCGGGCCGGCTTTACGATCACCGGATATCCGAGCTCTTCTTCAATGCGATCGAGCCAGGTGTCTTCGTGCCGAACCCAGTCCGACTCCCTGAACGCGACGAAATCGACGATCGGGGTGCCCGCATCGCGGCAGAGGTACTTCGACACGACCTTGTCGATGCCGATGGCCGAGCCGAGGACATCGCTGCCCGTGAACGGGATGTTGAGCGCCTTGCACAACCCCTGTACGCCGCCGTCTTCGCCGGCGCCGCCATGGAGTCCGAGAAACAGCACGTCGATCCGGCACTGCCACGGCTTGTGGAAGAAGCCGCCTCGGCTCGTTTCTACGATGTCCAGCGTGCCACCATCGCCCGGCTGGAGGGCAACACGCCGGGCTTCGCGCCTTAGCACGTTGAGATCGCGATAGCGCTCGATGGCCGAGCCGAGGACATCGCTGCCCGTGAACGGGATGTTGAGCGCCTTGCACAACCCCTGTACGCCGCCGTCTTCGCCGGCGCCGCCATGGAGTCCGAGAAACAGCACGTCGATCCGGCACTGCCACGGCTTGTGGAAGAAGCCGCCTCGGCTCGTTTCTACGATGTCCAGCGTGCCACCATCGCCCGGCTGGAGGGCAACACGCCGGGCTTCGCGCCTTAGCACGTTGAGATCGCGATAGCGCTCGATGTCGAGCAGGTCGTCGCCGGTATACCAGCGGCCATCCTTGCCGATATAGATCGGTACCGGCTCGAAGCGGCTCCTGTCGAAAGCCGCCGCGGCCTGTAGCGATGAAATGATCGAAACCTCGTGCTCGGGAGATACGCCGCCGAATACGACGCCTATCGTTAGCTTATCCAAACGAACGTGATAAATGAGTCAGACATTCTCGTTTCACTCGGCCTTTGCCCCACGAGTCGAAACGTTGCGTAATATGCTTGGCTCCGAAGCTACGTAAAAGTTGCCGCCCTGCCACCCGTGAAGATCGCCGTCATTTCCGACATTCATTCCAACCTTCATGCGCTGAAGGCCGCGCTCACAGCTATCGATGAACGCGGCGCCGATGCGATCTACTGCCTGGGAGACATTGTCGGATACGGCGCCGACGCCGCGGCATGCGTTGACCTGGTGCGCGAGCGCTGTGCAGGAAGCGTCCGCGGAAATCACGACGAAGCCGTAGCGCTGGAGCGAGGGCTCGACGTCATCCCGAGAGACGCGCGTAAAGCGGCGATCCATAACCGACACCAGTTGACGAGCGACCAGATCGATTATCTAAGCAATCTGCCGTTGACGCTCGAGGCCGAAGGATTGACGTTTGTCCACGCCTCACCGCAGGATCCGCAGTCATGGCTGCGGCTGAATTCGTTCACGGTCGTCAAAGATCAGTTCAGTCACTTCGATACGGATATCTGCTTCGTCGGGCACACGCATATCGCCGGCGTGGTATCCAACCGTGTGGGCGTGTTGAGCGTGCGTCCGGGCCATCGCTATCTCGTCAATGCCGGGAGCGTCGGCCAACCCCGTGACGACGATCCAAGGCTCAGCTTCGCATTCTTCGACACCGAGGCCGTGACGTGTGAGATCGTCCGGTTAGGGTACGACGTCGAGGGTGCCGCCAATCGGATACAAGAGGCAGGGCTGCCGTCATCCCTCGGCAAACGGCTCTACCACGGCCGCTGAGCGGATTCAGCCGGCTGCACGAACAAGTTTGCCGCGGTTGTAGATCGCGTGCGCCTTCCCGACCATTTCGTCGCCGACGAAGGGCGTGTTGCGGCTTTTCGAGTGGATGTGTCGGCGCTCAAACGTCCACTTCGTGGATGCATCGAAGATCGTCAGGTTGGCGGCGGCGCCTTCCGTGATCTCCACCTGGTCGATACCGAGTATGCGCCGCGGCTCGGTCGTGAGCTTGCGCACGGCATCCGTAACCGATAAAACGCCCGGCTGGATGAGCTCTCGCGCGGTTAATGCCCATGCCGTTTCGAGGCCGAGGATGCCGAACGGTGCGGCAATAAACTCGACGTCTTTCTCGAACGTGGCGTGCGGCGCATGGTCCGTGCAGATTGCATCGATCGTGCCGTCGCGCAGGCCTTCCTTCATCGCTTCGACGTCGGCCGCCGTGCGTAGCGGCGGGTGCATCTTCGTATCGGTCGAGTAATCGCTTTCGTCGACCGCCTCATCCGTCAGCGTGAAGTGATGCGTGCAGACCTCGGCGGTCACATTGATGCCGCGCTGCTTCGCCTCCCTCACCAGCTCAACGCCACGCGCTGTGGAGATGTGCGCCACATGGACGTGCCCGCCCGTGAACTCGGCCAGCAGGATATCCCGCGCGATCATCACATCCTCGGCCAGCCCCGGAATGCCCGGCACGCCCAGCCGCGT
>CBFGYX010000325.1:0-2932 GCA_965653075.1 uncultured bacterium | reverse complement strand
GAGACGAAGGTGGGCTCGTGATAACGCCCCATCGAGGCGATGCTGGCGTAGCCTGAGGTGAGTTCGAGGAGCGAGACTTCGCTGGTGCCGAGCCCGAGCGAGGGCACGACGTCGAGGTCGGAGGTGATGCCCGCGCGCCGTGCCATGTCGGTCACGCGCTCGGGACCTACTTCAACCGTGAGGCGCGCGGCGACCGTGTTCATCGAAAGCGCGAGGGCGTCTTCGAGCGTCATCTCACGTCCGCTGATGCCGCCGACATTGCGCGGCGCCCAGCGGCGGCCCGTCTGCGGATCAACGAACTCGAACGCTTCATCACGGACCAGATGTGTGGATCGGTAACCTCGATCGAGCGCGGCTCCGAAGACGAAGGGTTTAAACGTCGAGCCCGGCTGCCTGCGCGACTGCGCTACGTTGTCGAACTGCGAACGGTTGAAATCGCGCCCACCAACCCAGGCTTTGACCTCGCCCGTTCGCGGATCGATGGCCACGAGCGACGCCTGAAGTGTCTGGTAGACCGTGTGCACCGAGTCGACATACGCCTGATTCTGCCGTAGCGAGTCGAGCGCCTCCTCTTCCCCGAGGCCCGACTGGCTCAGGCTTCGATATCGCGGGGTGCGCCGCAGCAGGTAATCGCTCAGTTGAGGATGTGCCTCCCAGAAGTACGCGAACGCATCAACATTCTCGGCGACGCCGCGGAACGATGATGCGTTCGTCGATCGATACGGGATCGAGGAACTGCTCCACTCGACGTCGGCAACGGCTTGCAGGTCGGCGCCGATGCGCTGGACGGCCTCCTCGGCGGCGGCCTGGAGCTCGGCGTCGAGGGTGGTGTGGATGCGGAGCCCGTCGGTATAGAGGTTGTAGCCGTTGTCTTCGGCCCATTCGTCGAGCCATAGTCGCAGGTATTCGGCGAAGTAGGGAGCAACATCATCGCCGCGGGTCATCCGCCGGAAATTGAGCTCCGTCTCTTCGTCGCGGATGGCCTCGTAATCATCCCGGTCGAGATATCCATGACGGATCATCTGACTCAGCACAATATTCCGCCGTTCGTGCGAGCGCTCCGGGTTTCGCACCGGATTGTAATACACGGTCCCCTTGAGCATGCCCACGAGCGTGGCCGCTTCATCGACATCAAGGTCGATGGCCGACTTCTGGAAATAGGTGCGCGCCCCGGCCTCGATACCAAACGCGTTGTACATGAACGGTACCGTGTTCAGGTACATCTCAAGGATTTCGTCCTTGCTGTGACGCCCTTCAAGCTTCAGCGCCAGAATCCATTCCTTGATCTTGCGTGCGATGGGCCCGTCGTTGGCGAGTGTGGGGAAGGCATTGCGCGCGAACTGCATCGTGATGGTCGAGCCGCCCTGGACATCGCCCGAGACGGTTTTGAACACGGCGCCGAAAATGCGCCGGTGATCGATGCCCGAATGTTCGTAAAACCGGTGGTCCTCTACGGCAATCAGGGCGTCGACCACGTGCTGCGAAATCGAGTCGAGCGGCACCCAGGTGCGGTTACGATCGGCATAACGGGTCAGCTCCTCGCCGTCGGCGCTTAGCACGACGCTCGACTCGGCGAAGCGCGAGCGATCGATCTCGACGTTGGAAGGGAGATCGCGGAGGATGAGTATCCACCCGATGCCCATGACAATCAGGCCGACGCACGCCAGCAACAACGCAGACGTCACCAGCCGTGTATCGGGGTCCTTCAGCCGCTGCCCAACGCGATGCGGCAATCCCGCCAGACCATCGTGCTCGTGGTCACTTCGGCGGGTGGAATGGTCATTCGCCATCTAATGAGACTCGCTGTCATGGATTACTTGTTGCAGAGTCTCATTCAACAACCCGGCTGACGGAGGTTTATTGCACCCGGTAATGTTTCTGGAACTACTCCAGGCCGATATCAACGAGCCTGAAACGTGATGCCGTCGGCGCTTCTACAACGTGCATCTGCGTGAACACTGAGGGCAAGATGCAGAGGAGACGCTACTCGAGTCCAACAGAAAACAGATGCTCCAGATCGTGCTTCGAGTAGACCCGGAAGCCAATGAGCGTCTCGGACGATTCGATCCCGTCGATGCTCCGGATGCGGTCGGTCACGATATCGGCCAGCGCCTGGTTGTCGGGCACGCGGATGACCACCACGAGGTCGTAGCGCCCCGCCACCGAGTGGACCTCCGAAACCCCCTTCATGTCGACAAGCCTTTCCGCCACCTCGTTGACGGCATCTCGCGAGGTCTTGAGCAGAACGATTGCGGTAACCATGGCACCAGTAGATTAAGACCGACACAAACGTGGGCGAAAGATAGCCGACGTTACCGAAACCGCCAGCTCCGTCACTCGAAATGCCGACGCCGCGCTGTAGATTTGTCGGGGGAGTTTCTATGTCGCGCGCTGCACGAAGTAGGAGCGCGCGTCAACGTTATGGAACCGCACATCGACCAATAAATTGGATCGTAAACCCACGCAGGAGACGCCGGACACTTTTCCGTTTCTGCGCAGCCGGCCAACTGGTGCGCCGACAACAGATACCGAGGGTTAGACACCGTCATGGATAAACAAGGACAGATAACGCTGAGTCTACTTCATGACCTTGCCTTGCTCTATCTCGGCCTCGCGCACGGTGCCGACGAAGACCTGGATCCGCAGGAGACGCTCGAGATCGCGGCCAAACTGCGGCGGTGGCAGCCCGACAAAGATCCTAAGCTGATCGATCACGTCATCCGCGAGGCCACGCTCACCTATCTCAATGGTCCGACCGATCAGCGGCTTCACGAGGCCGTGGCCATGCTGGGAGGCCAGCTTCGGCGCTCGATCCTCGAAGGTATCCTCACCGACCTCATCGACATCGCCCGCGCAGACGGCAGCGTCGTGGCCGGCGAGCGGTCCTTCATTCGAGACATCGCTGAGTCCTGGGATCTGCAGATTGCGAACT
>CBFGYX010000324.1:0-2937 GCA_965653075.1 uncultured bacterium | reverse complement strand
ACCGACGAACATGGAGCATCCAGCAATACGCGGTCAAAATGATCCGGACGGTGCCGCCAAACGGTCATCCCGTTGCGGAGGAACGTCCGCACGATTCCAGCACCCTGCAGCTTCAGCAGATTATTCAGCTTGTAGAACCGCTCGCCGACGATCTCGACGGCGGCCACCTCTCCCTCGTTATCCATCTCACAAACTATCTGCAATGTCTTCGATCCCGGCGCGGCGGCCAGGTCCAGCACGTGTTCGCCCGGCGTCGGGGCAAGTGCCAGGACCGGTAACATGCTGGCCGCGTTCTGCACATAGATATGCTGCGCGCGATAGGCTTCGCTTTCGAGCAGGGCCTGCCTGAACGCCGGCTCGACGTAAAACGCGGCATCATGCCAGTCGATCGAAGCCACCTTGACCCCCGCCTCACGCAGGGCGTACACGGTTGGCTCAACCTCCGCACGAAGTGTGTTCACCCTGAAAGAGGTGCGCCGCGGCTCATTCATCGTCTGGATCGCCGTTCCGAAATCATCATCGTTCAGAATGCGATGAAGGCGTTCGACAAATTCAGGCGGAAGCGCTTCGTTTTTTACTTGCATTCAAAGGTGGTTATGGACTTATATATCGTCAGGGATTTTGCGCTGCCGATGGCCGGCCGCGCACCTGGTTTGAATCTTGATGGATCGGCCGATACTCATCTTTGTATGATCTCGATCCACACCGGCACCGCCTTCTAATGAGCACAAAGCGAAACGACGACGCCATACGCTGTTCCTTCTGCGGCCGCACCGCGCACGAAGTCTCGTCGATGGTGGCGGGCCCGGATGTGTATATCTGCGACCGGTGTATCAACGACGCCGCAGGGATCGTCCGTAGCGACCTCGCCGCCTTTAACGCCGGGTCGGGGCCGCGGCCGCGGCGCACGCCTTCGTCGGTGGGCCGTCTCACGCCGCTCGAGCTAAAGAGTGCACTCGACGAATACGTCATCGGCCAGGATCAGGCCAAAAAGGCGCTGTCGGTTGCGGTCTACAATCACTACAAGCGGATTGAGAATCAGGATTTCCTGCCTGACTTTCAGGATGTCGAGCTCGAAAAATCGAATATTTTGATGATCGGGCCGACCGGCACCGGCAAGACGCTGCTCGCTCGCACGCTTGCTCGGATACTGGACGTCCCGTTCTCGATATCGGATGCCACCGCGCTGACCGAGGCGGGTTATGTGGGTGAGGATGTCGAGAGCATCCTCGCGCATCTGCTGCAGGCGGCCGACTTTAATGTTGAGCGCGCCGAGCGGGGCATCATCTACATCGATGAGATCGACAAAATTGCCCGCAAGGGAGACAATGCATCTATCACACGTGACGTATCGGGTGAAGGTGTGCAGCAGGCGCTACTGAAGATTCTGGAGGGCACGATCGCAGGTGTGCCACCAAAAGGCGGACGCAAACATCCTGAGCAGAGTCTGATCAACATCGACACGCGCAATATCCTATTCATATGCGGCGGCGCGTTCGACGGCCTCGAGAATATTGTCGCCCGGCGGCTTTCGACGTCGACAATCGGCTTCCAGGCTGAAGTTTCGAAGGGAATCGACAAGGATGACCCTGAGATTTTCCGGCATGTCGAACCCGACGATCTTCTCAAGTTCGGCCTCATCCCCGAACTCGCGGGCCGCATTCCCGTCCTGGCCGGCCTCGACGCACTGTCAGATGATGCGCTGAAACTCATCCTTACCCGCCCTCGCAATGCGCTGATCAAACAGTATCAGAAACTGCTCGCGATGGACGGCATTGACCTCGTCTTCGACGATGAAGCCATCAGTATCATCGTGCAGAAGGCTCGGGCGCTCGGCACGGGTGCACGCGGTTTACGTTCAGTGATGGAATCGACCATGCTCGACGTGATGTTCGACATCCATTCGCAGTCCAACATCGGCCATTGTCGAGTCACAGCCGATACAGTCGCGGGCAGCGGCAAAGCGATCTACGAAGAGCGAAAAGCGACCGCGTGACGTTCGCCGTTTCGCCGGATAAATGAGGGTCATAGCCAGAGCCAGTTCACCACCGTGATGGTAATGATCATGACGATGGCGGAGACGCCGATGCCCGCGCGCAGATAATCGGCCAAGCGGTATCCCGCTACCGACATCACCATCAGGTTAGTCTGATAGCCGATGGGGACAAGGAAGGATGCAGACGCGGCAATCGTAACGACTATCGCGAAGCCGTGCGGGTCTACTCCGAGCTCTCCGGCAGCAGAAAGCGCGATGGGGAGCATCAGAATCACCGCCGCTGCATTGCTCATGATCTCCGTGAGCAGCACTGTGCAGAGATACAATGCTATCAGCACTCCGAGGAGGCCGAGATAACCTCCCAGTCCGACCATCGATAGTCCGATAGCATTTGCCAGTCCGCTGGCAGCCACCGCCTGGCCCACGCCAAGCGCGGCAGCCATCGTCAGGAGCACAGTGAAGTCGATGGATCGTCGCGCATCGGACAGGCGCAAGCACTTCGTCGCGATTGTGAGAAGCGCTGCAATAAACGCGGCTGAGACCAGCGGAATCACGCCTATTGCGCTTAGCACGATCATCGCCGCAAACAGGATGATGGCTAGAGGCGCCCTTTCTGATACCGGTTCGTCAACCACTTTGCGAGGGACAACGAGGTAGAAATCGCCGCCCGACTGATTGTGGCGGCGGTCGAATCCGGGTAGCGCCTCGATCAGCAGCAGGTCTCCGGCTCGCAGCGGAACGGAGCCGAGGCCACCCGCGATCTGCTCGTCACGGCGATGGATGGCCAGCACCACCCCCTGGTACGTTTCGCGAAACTCGACTTCCTTCAGCGTGCGGCCAACCAGGCCCGAGTTGGACGAGACGACGGCATCAAACTGCATGAGCTGATGATCGATGCTCGGACGGTCGACGCCGTTCATCACCCGGTCCAGTCCAACTCT
>CBFGYX010000323.1:0-2962 GCA_965653075.1 uncultured bacterium | reverse complement strand
ATCCGAGGATCGACACGATCATCAGTGTTTCCCCATACGGGTTCGAAGCGTGTTGCAACAACCGTTCCCCGATTCGGACTGCGTCATTATGTCGTCCACTACCCACCGCCTTTTGCAACTCAAACACGCTGATTTCGCGCGTCTGGCCGCTTGCACGTACGACGTCGTCAACCGTGATCGTGTTACGTTCGCCGACGAAGGTGATAAGTTTTTCGAGCTCAGTGACGGCAGCCCTCAGGTCTGTACCGAGGAACTCAACAAATGCATGCAGCGCCTCGGGTTCAAGATTACGCCCCATCATCTTCGCGCGTGTCTGCACCCACCCCGGCATTTCCCGATCCCTCAACGCCTTGAACTCTACGGCCGCGTGCTGTCTGAGCGCCCGGTAAGGATGAGTGTTCAGGTTCGGCTTTCCGTTACAGGCGAGTACGACAACGGCTGTCGGGTTCGGCGATTCGGCGTAGGACGTAAATAAACGATTGTCCTCCAGCCGCTCGAATTCCCGGACGACGACGACGCGGCGCTGCGCCATCACCGGATAGCCTGAGCAGAGCGAAAGTACGTGCCGAACGTCGGCATCGCTGCCGTAAACAATATCCAGGTTGAAGTCACGCTCGTGAGGCTCGAGCGCACGGTCAATGATCAGCCGCTGGATCTCTTCGACGAGAAAAGTCTCTTCCCCATACAAAAAATAGAGCGGTGCAAAGTCTCCGCCTTGCACCGACGCCACCAACTGCTCGTATGTAAGCCCGCGTGCGGCCATCAGACCGGCCCCCATCTCGAATGAGCGGAACTTTCCGCCGAGCAAATTAACGACTGCCGAGTCCGTTTATGCGACCATCCGCCCCTACCTTTTGCCTATTCGACCATTCTTCAACCAGAGAGCCGAACCAGCTCGTCAACGTGCGTTATCGGTCTGATATCAGTTGCTGAGTCGCGGTCTCAACCGAAGCCGATCCGCTGCATATCGAACAATCGTTCGGCCGCCTGTTGCTGGCAACGTAGGTCGACCATCACGACTGCATTTGCCACGTGCGCCGCGGATTCCAGTGCGGTCTCGCTCTGCCGGAGTGCAGCGACCAGTTCCTCGCGCGTGATTCGGAGTTCGACCAGGATGTCGTCCAGCGCCTTCGCATTCCATCCCTCGAAATCGGAATCCTGCAGGGAAGCTGCGGCCACGACGTCAGGCTGGTGCTGATCGATCGCCTGACTGACGCGCTTATTGACGACGACGATTCCGCCGTAGAGCTGCTTTACGGATAGATCCTGCGGACGGGGCCGTTCAGCGAAGGCCTCGTCCTCGTATGTGTCGAGCACGGGCCGCAGCATATCTATTTCGTCGATCAGATATGCCAGCTGATCGACGAGCGCCTGGAAATCTACCTCCTGCCCCTGTCTCCCTCTCAGAGCGCGACCATCCATCCTTATGCGTCTCGGTACGGGTTCGTTGGCGGGCCGTGGCGGTCCGCCCCCCAGTCCTGATCAACGGCCACGGGCGTTTGAGACGCCGCTTCCGTCTCGATTTCCTTAAGCCCTTCGTCGGCGAGCCAGTTGAGGAAACGCTGGTCCTTCACACTGTGGATGTTGTTGTCCTTGCGATACTCCCAGTGTTCGCCTGTCTGCGGGTTTTTGTACGTCTCCAGGTAGTCGAGGCGTTCTTTCAGACGCTCTTTGGGCACGAGGAGCCGGTCGAGTCCGAAGATGGCCTCGTCGCGCCCCTGGAACGTGAGGTCGTACTCCTTCGACATCACGATGGCTTCTTCGGGGCAGACCTCCTCGCAGTAGCCGCAATAGATGCAGCGCAGCATGTTGATTTCGAACCACGCGGGCTCGCGTTCCTTGACATGCTCCACTTCGTGCGACTGCATCGAGATGGCCATTGGAGGGCAGGCACGTGCGCAAAGGTTGCATGAGACGCAGCGCGGCCGGCCGTCTTCCTCGACCAGAACGGGACGCCCGCGATAACTATCCGGCGGATACCACTGCTCCTCCGGGTACTCGAGCGTGTAGGACTCCTCCTTCATCTTTCTGAAGGAGTATCCGAGCCCTTTAACGATCTCAGGTATATAAAGCCGCTCCCAGAAGTTGAGCTTGCGCTCGTTCGGGCGGCTCGTGTTTCCGTTCTTTACAGCCATTATGTCGATCGATGAAAACGAATCGTCGCAGTGCCAAGCCCCAAGATACGGAGTTCTACCGGATCGGGGTGGATGGGTTTACTCCATCCGAAGCCGTACAAGGTAACGCTTTCGGATAACCGGCTTGTGTGCCGACGTTCATTTTTGCTTGAATAGCAGTTTGATCGGCACACCGCGAAATCCAAAAGCCTCGCGCAGGCGGTTCTCGAGGTACCGCTGGTAAGGCTCCCGGATGCCGCGCGGGTGGTTGCAGAAGAAGGCGAAAACCGGCGGCTCGTGTTTGACCTGCGTCACGTACTTGATGCGTACGAATCGATTTCGGAACGTGGGCGGCTTGGATCTCTCGAGCGCCTCCCGGAGGAAATCGTTCATCTTGCTGGTCGAGATGCGCTTGCGCCGCTCCGCCTCGACCTCCAACACGGTTTGCATCAGCCGGTAAATGCGCTGTTTCGTGATCGCCGAGATGAAGACGATGGGAACGTAGTCCATCGTTTGGAGGCGGTCGTAGATCGAGCGCTCGTAATTGCGGGTGGTCAGGGTATCTTTCTCCTGCAGGGCATCCCACTTGTTGACACCGAGTACGATGCCTTTACCTGCCTCCTCGGCTTGTTTGAGCACGCGGATGTCCTGCATGGTCAATCCGTCGACCGCGTCGATCAAGAGCACGGCGATGTCTGCCTCCTCGAGCGCGCGCTCTGTGCGCAGGGTTGAGTAGAACTCCACATTCTCGCTCACGCGTGAGCGTTTGCGCAGGCCTGCGGTGTCGACGAGCAGGATGTCTCGACCCTCAAACTTGAGGTCGGTGTGGATGGCGTCGCGGGTGGTCC
>CBFGYX010000322.1:0-2964 GCA_965653075.1 uncultured bacterium | reverse complement strand
GGGATGCGCCTATGAGGTCGGAAAGCTGGCACTCGACCTGGTGCCCGGTTATGAATGCTTCAAACTCGGAGCAGGTATTGCAACGCATGTGGGCGAGGGATTTCACGCCGGCCAGTTCGACCTGACCGGCTACCTCGCCGCCAACATGGTCGGCGCTCTCAACTGCGCCGGCGACGCGGTGCCCGCGACGAAGGCCATCAGGGTCATGATGAAGCTGAACGAGCTGACAAGCGCGGCAGGCGGAATTCAGAGCGTTGCCGGAGCCTGCTCAAATGCCGCAGGCGAGCAGCCCGCTACCTCGCAGGCATCCAGCACCACGCGGTGTATCGCCTCGGCCGACCCGAACGACAAGGTTGGGCCCCCGGGAGCGGGCGACGGACGATGGGTAACGCTCGACGATACGCTCTCCTATGTCGTCTTCTTCGAGAACAAGCCCGAGGCGACAGCCGCCGCGCAGGTCGTCATCATCAAAGACACCATTGATGTGGCGACAGTCGACTTCGAGACGTTCTCATTCGGAATGATCGCGTGGGCCGACACATCCATCTCGATGCCGCAGAACGAATTCTCGGTGACGAGGGACGTCGACCTCCGACCCGCGCACGACCTCGTGCTTCGCATCGATGCCGAAATCGAGCAGGCGACGGGGATCATCACCTGGCGCTTCGACTCGCTGGACCCCGAGACGCTGGAGCCGACCGGTGATCCGCTCGCCGGATTCCTCCCGCCGAACAAGGATTTTCCGGAAGGTGAAGGTCTCGTCAGCTACATGTTCGCGCCGGTCGCGCATCTCGAATCCGGAACGCGCTTCGGCCATGCGGCGCGCATCATCTTCGATGAGAACGACCCCATCGACACGCCCGTGTGGTCCAACGGCATCGACATCGTGCCACCTACGAGCCGCGTAGCAGAACTCGACGCCGTGCAGTCGACTGCAGAGTTCGTGGTGCGATGGAGCGGCGAGGACGCCGAGAGTGGTGTGGCCTCGTATGACATATTCGTTTCGGAGAATAGCGGCCCGTTTGCACGGTGGATGGAGGCGACTTCGGATACGTCAAGCGTGTATGAAGGGGTGGATGGTTCGACGTATGCGTTCTACAGCGTGGCGCGCGATGCGGTTGGTCATGTAGAGGTGAAGGAAGCCGTCGAAGAGGCGTCGACACGAATCGACCTGACCGCAACCTCGACGGAGGTAGCCGGCCTGCCTCAGGATTACGCGCTCGATGCGCCGTACCCCAATCCGGCCTCGAGTCAGGTCACACTCCGCTATGCGCTTCCGAGATCGGAGCATGTTCGGGTCGGTCTGTATGATATGCTCGGCCGCAAGGTCTCAACGCTGGTAGACGACGTGCAGGTGGCGGGCTGGTACCCGATGAGGATCACCACGAGGCACCTGGCGGCGGGAACGTATGTGGTTCGGATGGAGGCCGCAGACTTCCGTTCGGTGAAGACGATCGTCGTGGTACGCTGAGGCGAGGCTGAAGATAGATGGCGGCGCTATAGGGAAGCAGCGTTAGCATCCTTGTTAATAGCGCAAAGATGATCATACTGAGGGGTAGTCTCAGGCATGCCGTTGCAGTGGAGCATTTTGGACGGCTTGCGGAGCACGACGCCATTGATAAACCGGACCTACTAGCCGTCGCGCTGTTCCATACGAAGTGGCTCTGCACGGATCATGGCACTGCACCGCGAAGAAGTCGGCACGGGTTGACCATAACGCTGCAAGTAACGCTGCACGGAGGGGTCATCGCGCTGTAACGCGAACAACTCGCACCGCACGGTCTAGATGTCACGCTATACCAACTGCTGGGCACTAACCCCTTTGGGGACGCAGGGTGTACCGACCTTCGTCGAACATCCAATCTCGCCGCGTACGCTCGCGGCTCCGTTGCACCGGCACTCGCGGGAGGATGAGTACAGCTATGTGATCGAGGGAATCATGGGTGCGCAGCTCGGGTCGGATATGGTTGAGGCCGAGGCGGGAAGCCTCGTCTTCAAGCCGCGAGGCCAGTGGCATACGTTCTGGAATGCAGGCGAGGGTCCATGCCGCGTACTAGAGATCATCGCGCCGGGTGGATTCGAGGAGATGTTCGCCGAGATGGGTGCCGATCCGGAGCTGATGGCAGGGGAGAGGGCGGCGGCGATGGATGCACGCTTCGGCCTGGAGGTTGATTACGAGAGTATCGAACGAATCTGTCGCGAGTATGGTCTATCGTTCCCTTCGTAGCGGAACGGCGGAATAGAGAGCGTGTTGTGTGCAGCCTGCCGGTCTATCTCCCTAACGGCCAATCAGGATCGGTCTCGCGCAGCCTCCACCCAGCACGTTAGTCTCATGACCATTCAGCTACCCAGCCGCCGCGAGGAAGTCGTCAACGCGCTCACCCATGGTGCGGGCATTCTGATGAGCCTTATCGGCGCCGCCGTGCTCATCACCCACAGCGTGCGCCTCGGAGACGCATGGCAACTTACCGGCGTCGTCATCTACTGCGTGTCGCTGTTGCTTCTGTACACTGCGTCGACGTTGTACCACGCTGTAAAGCAGGAGTCAGGCAAAACCCGGCTGAAGATCTTCGATCATTGCGCAATTTACCTTCTGATCGCCGGCACGTACTCGCCGTTCCTGCTCGGCGCGCTGCGCGGACCCTGGGCGTGGTCGTTCCTCGGTATCGTGTGGGGTCTGGCGCTCGGAGGCGTGGTCTATAAACTCTTCCTCGTGGGCCGCTTCCCACGTTTTTCCACGGGTACGTATCTCGCACTCGGCTGGCTCGTCGTGGCGATGCTTCCGCTGATGATCAGCTCGCTGTCGGTTGCTGCGCTCCTCTGGCTGCTCGCCGGCGGAGTCGCCTACACGGCCGGCACCTTCTTCTACCACAATCACCGGATCCCGTACGCGCACGGCATCTGGCACTGCTTTGTCCTCTTAGGCAGCGGCTGCCATTTCGCCGCGATCCTCCTGCAGGTACT
>CBFGYX010000321.1:0-2966 GCA_965653075.1 uncultured bacterium | reverse complement strand
CCGCTTGTGGTGAATGCAGGGCGACGGCCGCCCGGCATCTGCGTCCTCGCAAAGCGCGGCCCGTAGCCCGTCTCAATCGTCGCAACGACGCCGGCACGCGGCTGCCGCACCTCCTGCGTGACAATGGAATAGTGGACGACCGGCGCCGTGATGATCGTCGTATCCCGCCGCTCGATGACGATCTGCTGCATCTGCGGCCTAGCCGGAATTGCCACCATCGGCACCGCCAGCGCCACGGTCTCGCCCCGCGTATACGTGCTGTTCATCTGCATTAGGGCCACGCGTGGAGATGTCCCCCCCTGCCGCGTACCCTGTGTCTGACGTAACGGGTTGACGTCGGCATGCGCATAGAGCTCGCGCAGATCGAACACGACCTCCTGCCCCGCTATCGACCGAACCGGCTGCGCACCCTGACGCGATACCACGACGTCGTGCGGGCCCGGCCGAAACATCAACAAGGCTTCAGCCGCATCTTCCTCGTACATCACGATGCGGCGCAGCCCATCATCACCAATGATAAACGCCTCGCTGATGCGGATCATGACACCTGTTTCCACATCATGCCGCACAAACGCTCCTTCTTCGCCGCGGCGGGGGTCAGGTATTTTCGCGATACCGACGAACGTCGTGTCGCGCCGACCTCCCGTCGATGTGATGAGATACACCTCCATAGGCTCCACGATGTCCAGACCGCGCGGATTAAGCTGGGTCGTCGACGGAGGGGTGGGTCGATTGGGAGGTGTGCCGTCCTGTGCCTGCGCGTCCGAAACCGAAATCAATGCGACCACCAATACCACGAAAGCAGGCAGAAAGAAAGACCCCCTGCCACCTTTCTCAGGAGCCCTCTTAACAAAGTGTACGTTCCTCATTATCCTGGATATAGAGCTGATGAGGGCATCGCACGGCATTCTCCTTTACTATCTTGGTGCGTATCCGCGACGACCGACCCGATTCATTTTGGTGGCCGATAATTACGACGTTTATGAAACGTTACGGTTAGCCGCGACCCACTCCGGCATAAGTTTTTTGTTTAAGAATATTACTATCCGCTAATCCGTTAAGCTCTCTCACGCAATCCACGTGGCGCACTCCAGACTCATCCGTACCGCTCTCGCGACCGTCTCCGGGTTGGTCCTGAGCATTCTCAGTTCGGCCTCTATCTGCGCTCAGCCTCATCTGCTCGACGGGCTCGATGCGTACATCGAACGATCCATGGAAGCGTGGGAGCAGCCCGGCCTTGCAGTCGCGGTAGTTCAGGGAGACAGCGTCATCTACGCCCGCGGATTCGGCGTCAGGACGCTGGCAGAGCCCGATTCTGTCGACGAGCACACGCTTTTCGCAATAGCCTCCACCACGAAGGCATTCACCGCAGCCGCCCTGGGGATGCTGGTCGATCAGGGTATTATCGACTGGGACGATGCCGCGGTGCGCCACCTGTCGGGGTTTCGGGTTGCCGACCCCTTCGCGACGCAGCAGATCACGATTCGCGACATGCTTACACACCGAACGGGCGTGTCTACCCATAACAATGTCTGGATCGCAGCGCCTTTCGACCGGGAGGAGCTCGTGCGTCGGATGCGACACCTTCCGCAAGCCACGGAGCATCGTGCAGGTTACCGCTATAACAATCTTATCTACACCGCCGCCGGTGAGGTCGTCGGCGCCGCTGCTCACACTACCTGGGATGACTTTTTGGAGGAGCGGATCTTCATGCCGCTGGGCATGCACCGAACCACCACCCGCTACCATGTAGCCGTTTCGAGCACGAACGTCGCCTCACCTCATTTGCGCGTCGACGGGGTCGTCACACCGGTTCCAATCCGCAATTATGACGCACTGGGCGGAGCCGGATCGATATTCTCCAGCGCGTACGATATGGCGCAGTGGGTACGCCTTCATCTCAACCGTGGAACTTACAACGGATTGCGCCTCCTCTCTGAGCCAACCATCCGCGAGATGCACCGTCCACACGTCAACCTCGGAGTGAGCCAGTCCACGCGCAATCGATTCCCCGATCGTACCTATTTCGCGTACGGGCTCGGCTGGCGCCTCCACGATTACGCGGGCCGCGATGTCGTGCAACACACGGGCACCGTCAACTTCATGCGCTCTCAAGTCGCGATGATGCCGGAGGAAGGCATCGGCGTGGTTATTCTTGGCAACCTCACCACCAGCGCGCTGCAGACGGCGCTCATGTACCGCGTATTCGATGCCCTGCTCGGCCGACCCGACCGCGACTGGAGCCGCATCTTTCTCGCCGATTACTCACCGTCAACGCCGCGCACCCCGGCCCGCACACCCGGCACAACACCTTCACTACCACTCGAAGCCTACGAGGGCACCTACGCCGACAGTCTTTACGGTCCGCTCTCCATCACCCTCGAAGACGACCATCTCGTCCTGCGGTATTCGCCCGACTACGTAGCCGATCTCGAGCACTGGCATCACGACACCTTCCGCGTGCACTGGCGCTCGATCGGATTTGGAAGTACCATGGCTACCTTCCGCGTCAACTCCGCCCGCGCCCGCGCTATTCGCATCGACGGCTTCACCGAGTACACGCGCCACGAACCCTGACCCGCAATCAACGCATGAAGCCGACCGGCCACATCGACTACGTCGAACTCCCCACTACCGACGTCGACGCCACGAAGCGATTCTACACCAACGCCTTCGGATGGCGCTTCGTCGACTACGGACCCGACTACATCGCCGTCGAAGGTGCCGGGCTCGACGCCGGCTTCTACCGCTCAGATCTCGCGTCACAAACCTCAACCGGCGCCGCACTCGTCATCCTCTACAGCGCAGACCTCGAGGCCACCGAGACCGCCGTCCGCCAGGCGGGCGGCACCATCACCCGCCCCACCTTCGCCTTCCCGGGCGGCCGCCGCTTCCACTTCGCCGACCCCTCCGGCAACGAACTCGCCGTCTGGACAGATCTCGAGGGCATCAGCTGATCCCTGACC
>CBFGYX010000320.1:0-2984 GCA_965653075.1 uncultured bacterium | reverse complement strand
AGGGATGGTCAGCCGGCGGTCCCGAAAAACCAGGCCGCCGTTGATCTCGAAGGTGTGATCGCTGCCGTCGTCGAGACGAAACCCGAGCTTGCGGAGGGTAAGCGTCGTCCCCGTTCCGCCGGTACCAAACGAGGCCTCCCCGTTGATACTTCTCGCGGCGGCGTTGGTATAATCAAACAATACGCCGCTTTCAATGAGCGGCGCAGCCTTGCCGCGTCCCGTGGTGCGGACGGTCCCGTCCACAATGCTGAGCCGCGTCGTCTCGAAACGCCACGGGCGTGCACTGGTGCGCGGCGTTGCCTCACGGTGGAAAACCCGGCCAATATTGGTTGCTCCATCCTCGAATATCACGTGTAGCTCCGGCCGGATAATCGTCAGCCGCCCCGCAACGATCGACCGGTCGAGCAGCATCCGCCAGTGCGGCCGCGCGATCAGCGAGTCGGCCGCCAGCACGACGGCGCCCGCGTCGTCCTTGATGCGTACGCCCGATGCGAAGACGTGCTGGAGCATGTTGCCCTGCAATGCATCGATTTCGAGCGTACCGTTGAACTCAGCGGCAAACGACCGCTCGATCTCGGCACGCAGCACGTCACGCCCGACCTCCGTCCGCGTCAACGCAAAGAACAGAATGACGACGACCGCCGCGAGGACCGCGAGCAGGCCGGTCAGTTGTGCCGGTATGGAGGTGAGGATGCGCAAATATGAGATCAGTTAGGCGGCAGTGTCTCTGCCTACGCGGTCTCTGCCTACGCGCTTGCCGCGCATGCGACGCACGTTCACATTGAATTTGCGAAGGTATGACGGAGCGTCGAAACGCAGAAAGAACGCGAACACAGTGCCACGCCTTCGGCCCACGCGTGAAATGAAAGTGGAGTTGCGTGGAGGAGCCGGCGTGATGTTGATTCGGGATACATGTCGGCGTACCTTTCGTACTCTTGAATCCGGGGCCATAGCTCAGTTGGTAGAGCGCTACAATGGCATTGTAGAGGTCAGGGGTTCGACTCCCCTTGGCTCCACTTCGGCCGCAGATGCTGCAAAGCGTTTGCGGCCGTTGTCGTTTCCAGGGTCGGCGCTTGATCTCCTGGCCGCCGCCGTTTGCCGCCTCTCCCGGAACGTAACCGGGCTGGCACAGAAAGCGCTTTTTCCGTTCTATTCATGATCTTTGGGGGTCAATAGACCTACCATATCAAAGGACGCGTTTCATCTGCCTCCTCTCACTTCGATCAAGTCACGATCTATCCGGCTCACAATGATGAATCTGGACCTCACCTCCTACGGCATCCATGTCGAGGCCGTCCTGCGCAACGCGGCACCGGCAACGCTCTACGAAGAGGCCGTCAAGACCGACGCCACGGCAGCCATCACAAGCTCCGGGGCGCTGGCCATTCGCTCGGGGCGCAAGACGGGGCGCAGCCCGGCCGACAAGCGTATCGTCCGCGAGCCCGGCACGGAAGAAGATATCTGGTGGGGCGACATCAACATCGGGCTCGATGAACGCACGTTCGACATCAACCGCGAGCGCACGGTCGATTACCTCAACACGCGCAAGCGGCTTTACGTGGTCGACGGCTTCGGGGGGTGGGATCCCAACAACCGAATCAAGGTCCGGGTAATCTGTGAGCGCGCCTACCACGCGCTCTTCATGCATAACATGCTCATCCGTCCGACCGCCGAGGAGCTGGCGAATTTCGGCGAGCCCGACTATGTGATCTACAACGCAGGCGCCTTCCCGGCCAACCGCATGACGTCTCACATGACGTCGAAAACAAGTGTCGACCTCTCATTCACAAAGCGTGAGATGGTCATCCTCGGTACCGAGTACGCCGGCGAGATGAAGAAAGGTGTCTTCACCATCATGCATTACATCATGCCGAAGAAAGGCATCCTGTCGATGCACTGCTCGGCAAACGAAGGCGAAGACGGCGACGTGTCGCTCTTCTTCGGCCTCTCCGGCACCGGCAAGACCACGCTGTCGGCCGACACGCGCCGGCGTTTGATCGGAGACGACGAGCATTGCTGGACCGACGACGGCGTCTTCAACATCGAAGGGGGCTGCTACGCCAAGGCCATCGATCTTTCGCCCGAGCAGGAGCCCGAGATCTACGGCGCGATCCGCTTCGGCACGGTGCTCGAGAACGTGGTCTATGACGAGGAGACGCGCGACGTCGATTACTCCGATACCACGGTCACGCAGAACACGCGCGCGGCGTATCCCATCGAGTTCATCCCCAACGCCAAGATCCCGTGTATCGGCGGCCATCCGCACAACATCATCTTCCTTACATACGATGCCTTCGGCGTGATGCCGCCGGTGAGTATGCTCAACCCGGCGCAGGCAATGTACCACTTCATCAGCGGCTATACGGCCAAGGTTGCCGGAACCGAGATGGGAGTGGATGAGCCCGAAGCCACGTTCTCAGCGTGCTTCGGCGCGGCGTTCCTCGTGCTGCACCCGAGCCGCTACGCGGAGATGCTGCCCGACCGCATGCGCCGCCACGGCGCCCGTGCATGGCTCGTCAACACCGGCTTCACCGGCGGCGCCTACGGCACCGGCAAGCGGATGAGCCTCAAGCACACACGCGCCATCATCGACGCGATCCACAGCGGCGATCTGGAGCGCGCACCGAAAACAGCCGACCCCACGTTCGGGTTCGAGGTCCCAACCGAATGCCCCGGCGTGCCGTCAGAAATTCTCGTTCCGCGCAACACGTGGGCCGACGGCGATGCGTACGACCGCACGGCAAAACGCCTGAGCGAGCTCTTCGCCAAGAACTTCCAGAAATTCGAAGACGGTACATCCGCGGAAATCATTCAGGCTGGGCCCCGGCTGCAAAGCGCCTGATAAACAAACGGCCACTAATTCAGGGCACAGAACCCGGCACGACCTCGGCGGTGTCGGGTTCTTCCGTACCTTGGGGTTCCACCGAATCGATTTGAGGATCATGCAGGGTGCCTCTGCTGCAACGTACGAGTACGACGAAGCC
>CBFGYX010000319.1:0-2987 GCA_965653075.1 uncultured bacterium | reverse complement strand
GACGAGAGATTCTTGTTGAGCGCCTCGTTATTGAACGAGGCATCCAGCCCGAAGCGACCGGTGACGTTGCCCGCGACGCCGGCGTTGCCGCCCATCTGCGTTGCCGAGCGGTTATCCCATCCGGATTCACGGGAGGCGGATGTGCGCTCAGCCAGCACCACCGTCACGACATCGCCGACGTCATGCGCGCGTGGGTCTGCATATAGCGATTGAGCCTTCGCCGGGATGACGGCCGCGCAGAGAAGCAGTCCGATAAAAAAGAGGTGTTTCATTTCGTTTCGATCCATTCGGCTTGTCCGTCGCCCGTGAGGCGGGCGCGGTACGTTGCGCGTGTGTCGGAGGAATAGATGCGGATGATGTCGCCGACGGAGCCGGGCTCCCGTGCTGTGCCGCTCAGCGTCATGACGAGCGGACCGCGCGTGTAGGTTATCATTATGGTGTGCCCCGTCTCGGCGGCAAGCGGACCCCGAACGTCGTCCACGCGCAGGGCGCGGTCGGCACGTAGCCTTCGCCGCGCTTCGAGCGGCGCCTCGGCAGACAGTCGGTCGAAGTCGCTGCGCGTGAGCGCACGACCGTTCACCGAGCTGAGGTCAGTGAGCTCGAACCGGACCGCCCCGGCGTCGAGCATGTCGCCCGCTTCGAGTTGCCGCGTCGGCACCGCCACGTGGTCCATCAGTCGAATTCGCAAGAGCGCCCAGCCTTCGATCCCGCTGACGCTGTCTCGCACGCGGAGCTGCGCCGTGCCCTGCGGCCGGTCGCCCGGCCAATCGATGTCGATCGACGCGGCGTCGGCGTCGATCCCCGTCACCCTCACCACATCGATCTCGACGTGCGGCGCAACGGATCCATAGGCCTGCACGAAGCCGCGTTCGGCGACGTCCGCGAGCCGTTCGTTGATGCCGCCTCCGGCGCCGATCAGGAGTATTATGATGAGGGCGAGGTTCAAGCCTTACCGCTTCAGGTTGTTGGCCAGCTGAAGCATGTCTTCGCTGGTCGTGATCATCTTCGAGTTGATTTCGTAGGCGCGCTGCGCCGAGATGAGGTTCACCATCTCCTGCACCACGTCGACGTTCGAGCCTTCGAGGTAGCCCTGGCGGATGGCGCCGATGCCGTCTTCGCCCGGTGCGCCGATGAGTGGCTCGCCGCTGTGTTCGGTCTGCTCGTAGAGGTTGCCGCCGATGGCGCGGAGGCCAACGGGGTTGGTAAATCGAGCCAGTTCGAGCTGGCCGATCTCCACGCGGTCGGGCTCGCCGGACATCCGCACCGACACCACGCCGTCCTGGCTGATGTTGACCTCGACGGCTTCCGGCGGAATGTTGATGTCCGGCTCGATGGCAAGGCCCGTCTGGGTAACCAGCATTCCGTCTTCACTCACCGTCAGCGTGCCGTCGCGCGTGTAGGCGATGGAGCCGTCGGAGCGAAGCACCTGCAGGAAGCCGTCGCCGTTGATGGCGAGGTCGAGCGGGTTGCCGGTTTCGACAAGGCCGCCCTGAACGAAATTGCGGACCGTGGCGACCGGCGCCGCGCCGTTGCCCATCTGAAGTGTAGCCGGGGGAGCACCGCCCGCCGATTCATCCTGGCCCGCCGCCTGCACCTGCTGGTAGAGCAGGTCCTGGAAAACGATTGTCGACCGTTTGAAACCGGTCGTATTTGCGTTGGCGAGGTTGTTGGCAATGTTATCGACGCCCGATTGTTGGGCGCTCATACCAAGAGCCGCTGTGCGGAGCGCGCGAAGCATATTAATTCAGTGTTGGGATGGATAAAATCAGAACCGGCCGAGGTCTCGCGTGACGCCTGCGAGCACCTGATCGGTGGTCTGAAGCATCTTCTGCTGCGTTTCGAACAGGCGGAAATGCTGGATCATCTCGGTCATTGCACCGATGACGTCGACGTTGCTGGTTTCGATGTAACCCTGCATAACGTTGGGATCATCCAGGTCGATGGCTTGCTGGTTGGGCGCCATGAACGTGGCGCCGTCGGCCCGCTCAAGCTGCATCGGATTCTCGAAGGTGACCACGCGGAGCTTTCCGACGAGCTGATCACCGGAGCGGACATCCCCGTTCGGTGAAATTGTGATCGCACCGCCCGCGGGAGGGATGGCGATTGGCCCGTTTTCGCCCATGATCATGCGGCCGGTAGGGTCGCGCAGGATGCCATCGGCGTCCGGCGTCATGCGGCCGGCGCGCGTGTAGCGCTCGGCGCCGTTCTCATCGGCGACGACGAAGAAGCCGTCGGAGCGAAGCGCGGCATCGAGTGGATTGCCCGTCGCCTCGAACGTGCCCATCTCCATATCGGCCCATTGCGTGGTCATGCGGTCGCTCTGCGGAGCGCCTTCGTTGTCGAGCCGTTCGTTAAAGGCCGCCACAAACGTGCGGTCGCGTTTGAAGCCCACCGTGTTGGCGTTCGCCAGGTTGTTGGCCGTCCGCTCCTGCTCCTGACCGAGGCGGGTCATCGATGCGAAGCTGTTTTGCAAACGTAAAAGCATAGTCTCCGGAGTTATTGCTCTGTCGAACCTGAACAAACCATCGGCCAACTGGAATCGGGCACCCAGAGGGCATCTTTACGAGGTTGCATCTGCACATCTTTCCCGATCATCCGGCACAACTTGCCGCGTGCCACACGCATGCCTGCCATCAAGAGCCAAGGGTGAGGACGGCCATCTCCAGCCGTCCGGTCATGCCGCGGGCCGTATTATTTGGACGCGTGGGATTCGCGTCCCTACCGCGTTGGATACGCGTCCTTACCGTAATCTTCGGACGCGTGGGACACGCGTCCCTACCGCCGTCTTCGGACGCGTTTGGGACAGGCGTCCCCACCGTTGCCATCGGACGCGTTGGGACAGGCGCCGTTATATTTAGACGCGTTACACTGCGGCCGACGTCAATCGTCAGTCGTCTATCGTCCAAAACTTACCGATGAGGCCTGTTTAACAGATGAGAATGGTCCAGCCCGGCATCTTTGTGTGGAACGTGGCCATCGTGGTGATC
>CBFGYX010000318.1:0-2990 GCA_965653075.1 uncultured bacterium | reverse complement strand
CCGAAGGTGCGCGCGTACGCTCCATCATGATGCAGTAGTTTGTCCACGCCGCTCGGTTCAAGCCGGCGGCTCCGCATTCTGCGAACGATAGATATCGACGGCATTCTCACCCCCCGCCACACTTTCGCCTCCCGCTTCCGGTAATGGAACCATCAGTACATACCTTCAAGGAATCGTTTGAGGCACTGTCGGATATCTCGTTCCGAATAAACTCGATTCAGAGTCCGGACGAACTGCTGGCCGACGTCCTCCAGATCGCGATGCAGACGCTGGATGCCGAACGGGGATTTATCCTGCTCACATCCGACGAATATCCGGAAGGATTCGAGGTCCGGAGCAGCAGTAACTTTACCGATCATCAACTCGGCGAGCTGGTCAGAATCTCGACAAGCGTCGTTCACGAGGTGCTGCGCGAAGGCAAGCCCGTGCTGGTGTTCGAGGCCCAGCAAGACGAACGCTATCGCGAGACGGAGAGCATCGTGCTGGAGAAGATCCAGTCTATTGCCTGCGTGCCGCTCCGCATCAAGGATCGCCAGATCGGCGCGATCTACCTCGATAGCCTGACCAAACGCACGCGCTTCACTCGAGACCACCTGCCGTTCATCCAGGCGTTCGCCAACCAGGCGGCTATCGCTATCGAGAACGTGCAGTTGTATCAGTCGCTGCGCGACGAGAACCGGCGCCTGCGGCAGGAAGTGCAGCGCGTCCACGGATTCGAAGGCATCATCGGCCAGAGCCCACGCATGCGCGACATCTTTGAGACGATGTCTCGCGTGATGGAGACGGACGCCACGGTGCTCGTGGAAGGGGAGAGCGGCACGGGGAAAGAGCTCGTTGCGCGAGCGATCCACTACAAAGGCGACCGCAGCGACAAACCGTTCGTGGCGCTCTTCTGTGGGAGTCTGCCCGACAACCTGCTTGAAAGCGAGCTGTTCGGCCATAAGAAAGGCTCCTTTACGGGAGCTACGACGGATAAACAAGGTCTTTTCGAGGCAGCCGACGGCGGAACGATTTTCTTGGACGAGGTCGGCGATCTGAGTCCGCATCTGCAGACGGCGCTTCTGCGCGTGCTCCAGGAGGGAGAGATCAAGCGAATCGGCGAAAACAAGGTCCGCCACGTTGACGTCCGCGTGATCTCCGCCACCAACAAGCGCCTGCGCACCCTGATCGAAGAAGGGGAGTTCCGCGAGGATCTATACTATCGCCTGAACACGATTTCGATCGAGATCCCACCGCTTCGCTATCGAAGGAGCGATATCCCGCTACTTGCGCACCACTTCCTCGACAAGTTCGCCGTCAAGAAGCGGAGCCACATCAAGGGGCTGGTCCCGGAGGCGCTGGATGCCCTCCAATCGTACGCATGGCCGGGGAACGTGCGCGAGCTGGAGAATACGATTGAGCGCGCAGTGGTTTTTGCGCGCGGCGAGTATATTCGAGTTGAGGATCTGCGCCTGCCGGATGATCAGCAGGTGGATCCGTTTGAACCCGGGATAAGCCTGAAGGAGTCTGAGCGGCGCCTTGTGCTGCAGACACTGCGCGATAATGGCGATAATATTTCTGCTACGGCGCGTGTGCTCGGCGTTTCCAGGCGCTGGCTCCATTACAAGCTCAAAGAATGGGAGATCGGAGACCGGTAGGAGATGTACAACCCTTTGCCGAGTTGTCTCGCAGCGCGACGACCGTCGTCTATAAGGGTTATCAGCAGTCGCTCGACCGGTTCGTTCTACTCAAGCGTCTCCGTGCCGACGTTGCGCTCGACGAAGGCGTTGACCAGCGATTCAAGGATGAGGCGCGTCTTGTTGCCCGCATCCAGCATCCTAACGTCGTGGCCATCTTTGCGTACGGCGAGGACGACGTTTCGCCTTACCTCGTAGCCGAGTATGTCGAGGGTGTAGATCTGGCGGAACTACTCGATGCGGGTCCGCTGCCGGTTGAGCTTGCATTTTTCGTGCTGAGGGAGGTCGCGCGTGGGCTCGGCGCCGCACACGACAGGGGGATCATCCATCGCGATATCAAGCCGGCGAATATTCTGATTTCGCACGACGGACTCGTCAAGGTCGGCGATTTCGGGATGGCGTCTGTCGGCGATACTCATCCGGAAGTTCGCGGCACGATGCCATACCTCGCGCCGGAGCAGATCACCGGCGTGGCGCCCTCGCCGAGCTCCGATTTCTTCAGCCTGGGCGCCACGTTCTTCGAGATGCTGACGGGCAGGCGGGCGTTCCTCGGCGGCGATACCACGGAAATCTTCGAGAATATCCTGCATTACGATCCGGTGCCGTCTTTGGCCGCTCGGTCGTCATTGCCTGCCGAGTGCGTTGTTGTTTGTGGGAAGTTGATCGCCCGCCACCCGGAGGACCGTTATGCATCATGGAAGGAGATCGAGGCTGAGACGACGGATTACCTCAACTCGCTGCCGGTCCAAATCGATGCAGCCGATCTGAGTGCATTCATCGACGATCGGTCTTCGTACCGTCCGGTTGATGAAAGAACGGCGGCGAAACATGATGATGCAGAGCCGGCGGCAGTTCGTGATCGAGAGACCACGCCTTCCTCTGAACGGCCGCGCCGCGTCGTCCCCACGGCGTTTGCCGCCGCCATGATGATCGCCGTGGCGTTGGCTATTGCGTTCATATTCTGGCCGCGTGGCTTTCACGATGACCTTGCGCCCGGCGACCGACTCGCGCAAGACACCGAGTATCCGCTCTGGCTCCATCCATCCGACGATACTGCGTTCGGCCGCGCAGACAATGATGATCTCGATGACGGCGTAGCAAATGCCGGACTCATGCCCCTGCCGCCCCGCGTCGACGCGCCCACCACCGGTTGGCTGCGTATCCGCACTGATCCTCGCGCTGTGGTCGTGATCGGGGATGATACGCTGGGGCGCACGCCACTTTCAGAAGCTGTGCTGAAGTCTGCCGGATCCCACCGCCTGGTGTTGCTCCACCCGGATTTCCCGTCGCACCAGCAGCAGGTTCAGGTCAGAC
>CBFGYX010000317.1:0-3006 GCA_965653075.1 uncultured bacterium | reverse complement strand
CTTCCGCCACGCACGGCCGCGGGGCACGTTGGTGCCGCGGTTGTCGACGCTGGCAACGATGATATCGAGCTCGTTGCCGAGGTACTGATGCCAGAGATAACGCCCCCCGCCCCACCGGTTGACGACCGTCTGCGAACCGGGCCCGCCGTAGACGTACATCAACACGGGATACTCGCGGCTCTCGTCGAAATTGATCGGCTTGATGAGCGACGCGTTGAGCGGCGTTCCGTCGGCGGCGGCAACCGATATGAACTCAGTGTCGCGCAGGCGCAGCGGCGCGAGGCGGTTGCGGAGCGCCTGGTTATCCTCGAGCGTGGTGACAAGATCGCCGCCGGCCCGCTTCAGCAGCGTCGTGGTCGGAGCATCCGCCGTCGAAAAGCTGTCGATGAAGTAATTCAAGTCGCGCGACATATTGACCGAGTGCCAGCCCGCCTCGGCCGTCACGCGTTCGGCACCGCCGCTGCGCGAGAAGCCCGCCCGGTAGAGATGCCGCTCCATCGAGCTTTCCCGGGTCGACGTGAAGTAAATGAAGTCATTCGCGAAGTCGATGCCGTGGAAGGCGGTGACATCCCAGTCGCCATCCGTCAGGCGGCGCTGCAGGTTGCCGTCAGCGTCGTAGAGATAAAGATGACGGTATCCGTCGCGGGCACTCAGCCACACGAACGAGCCGTCGTCGAGGTGCGTCAGCGTGCCGCCGGTGAGGTCGTTGAAGCCCGTCTCGATGTCGAGCCAGGTATCCGACGTCTCGCGGAGAACGACGTCTGCTTCCATCGTCTCCGGATTCCCATACATCAGATCGAGGACGTTCTGATCGCGATTCATGCGGAAAAGCCACACGTTCGACCCGCCTTCACCTTCGCCCACGCCTTCCGGTGTCCATCCGAGTTGGGGGATGTACTCGAGCGAATCGCCGCCGGCCCGCCACGTGCCGGTGTCGAAGAACCGCAAGTCATGCGTGGTCATGTCGACGACACCAACGCGGATCTCGCTGTTTACCTCGCCGGCTTTCGGATAGCGGAAGCGCGTGAACTCGGGATAATCGCCGCGTAGATCCGTCATTGCAAACTCACGCGTATCGGTCTCATCGAGCTGGACGAACGCGATGAAGCGGCCATCGGGGCTCCAGTGCCATCCATCCCTCAATCCAAATTCCTCTTCATACACCCAGTCTGTGGTTCCATTGATGACGGCGCCGTCCGAGCCGTCGGTCGTCAGGGCACGCTCATCGCCTGATTCGAGATCGACCACGTAAAGATTCCGGTCGCGCACAAAAGCGACGCGATTGCCGTCGGGAGCGAACTTGGCGAACATCTGGAAACCGGCATCACGGTCGGCTACCGGCGTGAGTTCGTTCGACCGGAGATCGTAAACGTAGTAGAAGCCCTGGGTGGGATAACGCCAGACACGCTCCGAATCCGTGTAGATGAGCACACGATCGCCGCCGCTGCTGTACGCGTAATCGTGAATGCGGATGAGCCTGCCCACGTCGTCGGCGTAGAGCTGATTACCGTCGATCAGACGTGTGCGCTCGTCGGTTTCGAGATTATAACTGACGAGGTGCGTCGCGCCCGACTGGCCGTCCGTATCTACGTACAACACCACGGGCCCTTCGTCTGCCCAGCGGCCGCCCCTGAAGAACGCCCCGCTGTACGTCCCTCGCAGGTGGATGTCTTCCAGCGTAAGCCGTTCGGGTGCCTGAACCTGGGCGACGGCTTGATCAGACGCGGAAGCGGCAAAGAAGATCAATAGAAATAAAATACCGGGTGCGTATCGTCTGGCCAGCATCTGCAACTTGGATATGGGGGATGGAAGCTTCGCTTGCTTGTCGAAACAACGACATTCCGATGATCTTTTGTTCGCCCGCGCGGTCGAACGGCAGGAAATTACGCCGCAGGCCGCTGTCCGGCGTCTGCGGATGAATCATCTCGCGATGAACACCCTCACCGCGGACCAGGAGGGCTGTCAAATCATCATCGCGTTAGAAAAATAAGCATTCTAATCACTTGCCTTCTCAGAACGTCATCCCGAGCCAAATAGACGCCGACGAACGCGGGCGAACCTGGGCCGAGGTGGATCTCGCTGCCATCAAACACAACGCGCGCGTCATCCAGAAATTGTCTGGATCGGCCCACGTCATGGCCGTCGTCAAGGCCAACGCGTACGGCCACGGAGACGTGCGCGTGGCTGAAGCGCTGGCCGAGGCGGGTGTGTCTCGCTTTGCCGTGGCGACGGTCCCCGAAGCGCGCCGGTTGCGCGAAGGAGGTATTGAGGCGCCGATCGTCGTTCTCGGTGCACCGGTGCCCGGACGCATCGACATGTATGAAACGTTCGACGCGGGCATCGTGGTCTCGTCGGCCGACGTCGCCGAAGCGCTGGCAAACAGGCCGTCGAAGGGCGGCGTGTTGCGGGCTCACATCAAAGTAGATACGGGAATGGGGAGGCTCGGCATCCGCCCGGATGAGCTCGAGCGCGTGCTGAGCCGACTTGAGCGGATTTCGTCGCTGCGTGTTGAGAGCATCTGGACGCACTTTGCGACGGCGGATGACCCCAACTCGGAAGGCGTCACCGAACAACTGGAGCGGTTCGACGAGGCGGTGCATCCGTTCAGGGATGACGTAGCGTGGACGCACGTCGCGAACAGCGGCGCTCTGCTGAATCACCGCGACAAGCTGACGCTCGATGAGCGGTCGCTCGTCCGGCCGGGCATCGCACTCTATGGCTTGTCGCCGTCGCAGGAGGAGGATCAGGCCGCGGCGAACGGACTCATCCCGGCAATGCGTTTCCGATCAACGATCATGCACGTCAAGGACGTCGAGCCGGGGACGCCGATATCCTACGGAAGGCGCTGGCAAGCCGACGGCCGCCGGCGCATCGGGACGGTCGCCGCCGGTTATGCCGACGGCGTGCCGCGTGCGCTGAGGAACATCGGCCGGGTGCGAATTGGAAACGCCGCCTGCCCCATCGCCGGAACCGTCTGCATGGATATGCTGATGGTCGACGTCGGCG
>CBFGYX010000316.1:0-3044 GCA_965653075.1 uncultured bacterium | reverse complement strand
GGCAACTTGTCTGCTTACGTTCCCTTCCTGCGCCTTGCCGATGTGTATCTGATGCTCGCGGAAGCGGAGCTTCATCGTGGGCGGCAGGTTCTCGCGGAAGTACGCCTCGAGTTTCGTTGCGATGTCCTTCGGCTGCTGGTCCGGCACGAGGCGCATCGAGATTTTGGCTGATGCCCTGGAAGGCAGGACCGTCTTGGCGCCTTCGCCGATATAGCCGCCCCACATGCCGTTGACCTCGAGCGTGGGCCGTGCGCTGGTCGCCTCGAGCACCGAGTAGCCTTTCTCGGAGCGCGGCGTTTCGACGCCGACGTCGGCCAGCCATTCCTTTTCCTTGAACGGGAGCTCACGATAGGTCTGGCGCTCCTCGCTGGTCAGGTCGCGCACGGCATCGTAAAAGCCGGGGATAGTGACGCGGTGGTCGTCATCGTGCAGGTTGGCGATCAGCCTTGCAAGTGCGCTGATCGGGTTTTCGACGGCGCCGCCGTAGACACCGGAATGGAGGTCCCGGCTGGGGCCCTCGAGCGTGACCTCGCAGTAGGCCATCCCGCGCAGGCCGGATGTGATCGACGGCACGCCGCGCGCGAACATGGCGGTATCGGAAATGAGCACGACATCGGCTGCGAGTTCGTCGGCGTGCTGCTCGATGTATGGCTCGAGGTTGTTCGAACCGCTCTCTTCCTCGCCCTCGATGATGAGCTTCAGGTTGACGGGCGGGTCGCCATCCTTGAGATAGGCCTCGGCGGCTTTCACGTGCATGAACAGCTGGCCCTTGTCGTCGGCGGTGCCGCGGCCGTAAAGCGCGCCGTCTTTCGCCACGGGTTCGAACGGAGGGGATTCCCATAGCTCCAGCGGATCGGGCGGCTGGACGTCGTAATGGCCGTAGACGAGCACCGTTGGCCGGGAGTCGTCGACGATGTGCTCGGCATAGACGATCGGGTGGCCGGCGGTCGGACGAGCTTCGGCCTTTTGAAAGCCGATGGCTTTCAGATGATCGACGAGCCAGTCGGCAGCGCGCCGGACGTCGTCGCTGAACTGAGGGTCGGTAGAGACAGATGGGATCTTCAGCCAGTCGATAAGCTCTTCGACGAAGCGCTCGCCATGACGGCGTGCATAATCGATTGCCTTATCCATATCAGATACGAGTGATTGCTTGTTGAAATGCGGAGTTGTTAGAGATCGCTTTCATCGATCCACGTCAACAGCCGCCAGAGATCGGTGGAGTCGCGGCGGACCAGCAGGAAGTTGACGTTGCCGGAGCCGCGGAATGCATCGCCGGCGTCGAAGGCGATCTGCAAGTTGAACGGGCGAACGACCCGCACGCGCTGCTCCGTGATGATGGTATCGCGTACGATGATCTGATTCCACCGAAGCTGGACGTCTGTGGCCCGGCGAAACATGGCGCCTGTGTTCCGGATGTCCTCCGCAAAGTACCATTCATCCCAGTAACCGTCATCCGTGTTGTAATAGGTGAAGGTGAAGGATGAATCGAGCAGCGACTCATACAGAGAGTTGTCGCGAAGCTCATACGCGTTGCGAAAGCTGGTGAAGAAGCCATCGATGGTGGAACGGTCGGCGAACTGCTCATCGAACGGATCACCTTCTTCGAGTGCCGGCGCAAACGGATTGCACCCATAGGCGACGGCGGATATGGTGATGATGACGAACAGGCGGCGCATAGCGGTGCGAATGACGTAGGCCTTTGTAGGCCCGTGCGCAGATTGCGTTTCCCCCGGCGAGGCTCGTCAGCCGGAGGACATCGCGAATAGTCTCGATCCGTGACGGTAGTAGCGCCAGGCGAGCGTCAGCATCCGCACAATCATCAGCGAGATGATGCCCCACCAGACGCCCTGCAATCCCCATCCCGCAGGGACGACCATCATCAGAATCGCGATACCGGCGGCGGCCGAGGCGAGCATCGCGCGTGCGAGGTACCGGAAATCCTCAATCCCCATAAAAACTCCATCCCACACAAACACGAGGGCGTTCAACGGCTGCATGACAACGATGAAGGGGAGGACGGATACGACGAGGGCGATGACGGCCGGGTCGTCTGAAAAAATGTGGGGAAGGAACGTGGATGAGAGAGCGAAGGCGCCGGCGAGGATGAGACCGACGGTAAGTCCGAAGAGGAGCAGCCGATCAGACACGGCGCGCGCGAGCCGAGGCTGCGATTTGCCGATGTAGCCCGCGACGAGTGCCTGGGCCGACACGGCGAGCGCGTCGACGATGAGCGCCATGAACATCCACAGCTGCGCCGCCACCTGGTGCGCGGCGACGGCCGTGACGCCTACCCGTGTGGCAACGGCCGTGGCGATGGTCATTGTGCCGATGAGTGCGAACGTGCGGATGGCGAGCTCCCACCCGATCTTGAGGAAGGGCAGCAGCTCCCTGAGCATCGGAATGACGATACGGATGCCCAGCTCCTCGCGTTTCCAGACGAGCAGGTAGCCGAGGAAGAGCAGCGCGCCCGTCCACTGCGCGACGACGGTGGCCCACGCCGCCCCGGCGATGCCCCAGCCGAAGCCGAAAATGAACAGCGGGTCGAGAATGAGGTTGACGACGTTCAGAATGAGCGTCACGACCAGCGGCGTCTTCGTGTCGTGATATCCGCGGAAGGCGCCGTGTCCGGCGGTAACCAATAGAACGGCAGGCCCGGCGAACGCTCGTATGCGCAGGTAGATGAGTGCCTGGTCGAAGAGCTCGCCTGAAGCGCCCATCGCGCGAAGGATGGGGCCCGAGAAGGTGAACAGAATCGTCGAGGCCACGACGCCCGCTATCAGAGCGAGCATGATGGCTTGCATCACGATGCGCCCGGCACCTGCGCGATCTCGCCGGCCAACCGCTCGGCCAACGCGGGGTGTGGTACCGTAAGCGAGAAAGTTGAAGATGATGAACGCGAACGAGAAGACGGCCGCGTTCACGCCGAGCGCGCCAAGCGGTGCGGAGCCGAGCCGGCCGACGAATGCCGTGTCGATGAGCGTGACGAGCGGGTCGGACGCCAGCGCACCCAGCGCAGGTATGGCCAGCGCGAAGATCTCCCGGTC
>CBFGYX010000315.1:0-3047 GCA_965653075.1 uncultured bacterium | reverse complement strand
AACCGGCAACACCTGGATCGGGCAATCATTCAGCCGCAGGCCGACAGGAACACCCATGTAGTGCAACAGAGACCCCTGCGCGACCGTCGCGGCGGAATTCAACACCGGAATCGTGTAATCCGTATCCTGCGCGCCAGCCTGATCGTGCGCGCCGAGGAAGTCTTCCCAATGGTCCCAAACCAGGCGGTTCGGCACGAAGAAGAAATCGATCTCGACCTCGATATCGTCCATGATCGGCGCATCGAGAGGAGAGAAAATCCGCGTGAACGCGTTCAAACGACACGTGAACGTGTCACCGGGCAGAACCTCGAACACCACATACGGCACGAGATACGACGCATCGAAGGTGGTCTTGTGCGAATGCGTCAGATCGAACTGAGAACGACCCAGGCGCATCCTAGGCGCCTGATACCGCGAAGCGCCCGACGGGCGCGGCACATTCACCTGGCTAGGCATCGCTCACCAACCGGGGCGTAACCCCGCTCGAAAGGAAAGTGATCGCCACACCGAGAGAATGCGGGGCCTGAGGAACCAGCATCCCGGTATCCTGTTCGAAATGGCCGATGTGGAAGAGCGTGTAGTCCTCCGGGAACTTATTGAACTGATGACCCTCGCGATTCACGACCTCCCTGAACGAACGAATCGCACTCTCGATCGTGGGAGCCTGAAACGGCGACAGAAACGCCTTAGCCGCCGAATCATACACCGTGAAGACTTGTTCGATCATATCCGACCTCTTCCTTGGAAAAGCGCAACCTTCGCGCGGTGGACTTTCTCTTTCATGATCAACTTCTCGTCACCGATCTCAACAGCGTCGATCAACCGCTGCTCCTTCACCGCCATCATGACCTCTGGCTCGTGCTTCTCCATCCATTTGTCATAGTACCGAGGCGGCTTGAGCTCACGACCTTCCATCACCACGAAATCCCGGGGATAGACGTCACGCCAGTACCGTTCGATCCAACGACGACCGATCGCGGGACGCCTCGACATACGACCATACTCGCGCTCGAGCTCGACCAGCTCGCCCGTCTCAGGGTCAACCCGCGTGTAATGGTCCGGGTGGTCCCGTTGGCGAACCTTCTTCCGCACGTAACCGGCCACGTATCGAGCGGCACCGTACGTCAGCCCCGTAAGCTCAGCGATACCCATACGCCAAGCAGCTTCAAGAGACGCGGACTGGAATACAGGAGCGCCGTGGCGATGAGTGTAAACAACACGATCCAGAAACAAAGGACCATAAAGCACCGCGTGGTAATGTGGACGGCTTGTCTGCTCTCCATACTCTCCGCAGATGTAGTATTGGCACTGCTCTCCTGATCTACGCAGACGCCTAACGAATAGCGCAGGATGCTGAGGATCGAGCGTACCATTCACCGGCACCTTATCGGGCGCGTACGTGAGAGTGACAAACCAAGCCGGCCGAGGAGGCGCCTCAGCCTCGTGCACCAACCGCACGGCCCACGAACGGGCCTGGTCGGCCCTACAACCGAGACAATGACCACAGGGCACCTTGACGCGATCCGGAACATGAAAACCCGGCCGAGAAAACGACTTTCGGCCGATCGAGACCCGCGAAGGGTGGTAGCACGCCACACGGGCCCGCCTACTGAGGCAACTGCGAAATGACGCCTTGAACTGCCGCGATGAACCAGCCGGCCCAGGCCAGAGCCTTCTTCAGCCAGCTCACAGGCGGATCCCTCCACGCATGTAGAACGCCTCCATCCGGTTCTTCGGATGCTGACGCTGCACGCCGTTCCGAAAGGTCCGACGCGACTTACCTCGAGACATCTTCGACCGACGCATAACTCCTCCTTCGAGGGTGAACCTCATTGAACCGAATAGATAGCGAAGCACCGTATCCGGTGCAAGCAAAAAAACTGGACACGACAGAGCGTGGTCCAGTTGGCACATAGTAGACAAGGAGAACTATGTGCCCGAGACAACGGCGACGCTTGACAGCGCGCCTTAGCGACGTCAGACTACGTCACACCTTAAGAAAGGAGCTTACTACCATGACGCAAGTAAGACCCAGCGCCGACGCAACACAAAAGCTCACGCAAGCAATGCTCGAGAAGGCAAGAACCATCCTCGAGCGCAAAAGACTCAGCGCCGACGAGAAAGAATACGCGGCGCACCTAATCGGACGAGTCCTCGAGCTGCTACACGCAGCTCTTGAGCAACAGCGCGAAATCCTAGACGAGCTCCAGGAGACCGAATGAGAACATCAGAACGCCTGAAACAGGCAAACGAGCGCATATCGCGCGCGTTAGATCACGCGCGTAAGGCTCGACAGAGATACCTGTACAACGAGACCAGTAGCAGAATCCTCAAAGAACTCAACGCGGCTATACACGCGTTGGAAGAGCAACAGATCGCCAACGTGGAGCACGTGGCGAAAAGCAGGTAGGAGAAAGGCCCCGGGGCCGAAAGGTCCCGGGGCCACACTCCCGCGCTCTTCGAGCTTGGGCGCTACGCCGCCGGCGTCCCCGCCGGCGGAACAGCTGCCGGCGCGGACACCGGCGCCGCAGCTTGAACCACAGCCGGAGCCTCCTTCGGCTTCAAGACGCCGAGCTTCTCCAGCTTAGGACGCAACGCCTCGACCTTCTCAGGATCGTGGGCTGCGTCCAACCACTTCATCACATCGTGGTCGAACACCTCACGGAGCTTAGACGGCAGCTTCATGAACGCCATTTCGGCGTCCTTAGTCTGCCGCATCAAATCCGCAAAGTCCGTGAACTCCGACACATCACGGAACGTCAGATCCACCTGCGCGAGATGATCCATGATACCCATCGCGCGGTACTTCTTCATGATATGGCGAATGTCGGCACGCACCGCATCGCCTTGCACCGTCTTCGAGGGTCCGAAATCCGTCGTTTGCACACGACGACGGCCCGTCTCCTCACGAATTGAGATCACCTGAGTCATAACTAGTTCCGCCTCCTGCGGAGAGAATTCAGCAGCGAAAGCGCCGCTTTCTTCGGGAAACCAAGCCACGCCTGAACCGCCGAGTCGCGCATCCTAGCCGCGCGCTCCAACATCTC
>CBFGYX010000314.1:0-3061 GCA_965653075.1 uncultured bacterium | reverse complement strand
GGCCGTCGGCATCGCGGACGAAGTTGTCGGTGCCCGACGTGGCGTGTTTGTCGGCGGCGCCGTAACCGCAGAGGCCGGAGCGGTCGAAGATGAGATAGCGTGCGGTTTCAACGGGGCGCACGGCGAGCGTCGCAAACGCGCCGGATGCGAGATGATCCTGGTAAAGCGCGCGCAGGTCGATGTTCGACATCACGTCTGCGTTGTGCAGGAAGAACGGAGCATCTCGGCGGAAGAGCGGGCGCGCGTGCCTGACGCCACCGCCGGTCTCGAGCCGCTGATCGGCTTCGACGGAGATCTCGACTCGCGCGCCGAGATCTGTCTCGTCGAGGAAACGGATGACGGCGTCGGCGTGATGGTGGACGTTGATGATGAGGCGATCGGCTCCGGCATCGACAAGGCGCTGCGCTACGTGCTCGAGCATCGTCGTGTCGCCGACGTTGACGAGTGCTTTTGGGATGGAATCGGTGAGCGGGCGGAGGCGTGTGCCGAGGCCGGCCGCGAGGATCATGGCATCCACATGCGGAGGGAGTTGGGGAATTGGGCGTCGATCAGGCAACTGCCTCAGACAATGAGTCAGGCGAGTGAGGAAAGAGCCGTCCGAGCAGGGTGCAAGCAAGTTTTCTACCGGCCGCCGGCCGTAGATTCGAGCGGAACGTTGCCCGGTTATTCCCCCAAACCTAAACCCCGAACGGACCGGCGAACGCGTGTGCTACGGGCGGAGCGGACGCATCACGAGCTCGGAGATCAGGTAGTTGTCGCTGGTTTCGAGGAGGTGGATGAGCGTGGATGCGAGATCCTGCGGCGTCATCGCGTTGGATGAAATGTGCTGGCCGGAGGTCTGCGAGAAGTTGGTTTCGATGGAGCCCGGGTACATGCAGGTGACCTTGATGCCGTCTCCACGGACTTCCTTCATCAGTGCCTCGCTGAAGCCTCGGACTGCGAATTTGCTGGCGTTGTAGGCGGAGAGCGTCGGGTTGCCGAGGAGTCCGGCGATGGAGGCGATGTTCACGATGTACCCGCCGAAGCCGCTCTGCTCGTTCTGGCGCGCCATCGTCGGTACGGCGCGGCGGGCGCAGAGAAACACGCCTCGGGCGTTGGTCTCCATCAATGTATCCCAGGTGTCGGAGGGCGTGTCGACGGCATCGCCGCGAAAGCCAAGCCCGGCGTTGTTGACGAGCACGTCGAGGCGGCCGGCGTCTTGTTCGACGCGTGTGAACGCGGCGTCGACATCGGCTTCGAGCCGGACGTCGCAGCGAACAGGTGTGAAGCGATCGCCGAGCTCGCGGGCGAGATCCTGCAGCTTGTCTTCGCTGCGGGCGAGGCCGAAGACGTACATGCCACGTTCGACGAGCGACCGAGAGAACTGAAGTCCGAGTCCGCTACTGGCGCCGGTTACGACGGCGACCTTATCCTTGAGATCCATAATATATCAGGGTGAAAGCTGGGTTTTGCTCGGCTTGATGTACCGAGAGCCGGTGGAGACGATCCCTTCGGAGCAATGAGTCATATATCGGATCACAACAGTTTGTTCGATGCGTTGGAAGCGGCGCGCGAGATGACGCTGGAACCGCTGTCGCTGGACGTGGACGGGCGGGAAATGTCGCCGGAGGTGATCCTCCGCGCGCTCGATGCGATGGTGAGCGAGGAACGGAAGCGACGGATCGAGGAGGTGCTCGATGGGCGAACGCGTACCGTGGCAACGGTGGTGGAAGGTACCATCAACATCGGCAACGTGAGTGCGATGATGCGCACGGCCGAGGCGCTGGGTTTCTTCGAACTACACCTGGTAACGGGAGAGGCGCGGTACAAGACATCTCCGCGGACGACGACGGGCGCCGAGAAGTGGCTTGACGTTCACGCGTGGGATTCGCCGGCGCGGTGTGCCGAGGCGCTGAAGGCGGCGGGGTACCGCATCATGGTGACCCATCTCGACCCGACGGCGCGCGGGATCGAGGCGTTTGATTTCACGCGCAAGACGGCGATTGTCTTTGGGAATGAGCGCGACGGTGTGTCGGGCGAAATGCTGGCTGCGGCGGATGATCGGTGCTTCCTGCCGATGGCGGGCTTCGCGCAGAGCTATAACATTTCGGTTGCTGCGGCGATCGCGTTGTACCACGCGTATGGCGACAGACTGGCCCGGACGGGCCGAAACGGGGACCTTACGGAGGGAGAGCGGGAGTTTATCCGCGCGGCGTATTACAGGCGCAGCGTCCGCCACGCCGATCAGATCCTGCGCCGCGCGATACGGGCGGAAAATGCGCCCGGCCCGGGTTGAGCCGGGCCGAGCACGAATCCCGGATTCCCAATTACTCGGCGGTTTCGGGTGCTACAAAGTAGCCGACGACTTTCCATTCGTCGCTCTCGCGCTGGAGTGTGACGATCTCGGCGAAGTCGTGGCCGGCCTGCGAGGTGCGGTAGCGCACAGCGCGATACTCGCCTTCGGGCAGGTTCGGCAGGTCATCTACGTTGGCAACTTCGATCAACTCGCGTTGCGTAAGATCGATTGGTTCGCCGGCGAGCGCCACGAGCTGCTGGCCGACACCTTGCAGGGCCTGCTGCCACTGCTCGGCGGTTACGGATGACTGCATAAGTTGGCCGCTTGCCTCGAGGCTGCCCGTGTAGTCGCTATCGTCGACCAGCTGCAGCCAGGAAGCCGCTGCGGCTTCTACCGCTGCATCGTCTTGCGCGGTGGCGGTGTGCGTGAGGAGGGCGATGGATAGCAGGAGAACAAATGTGCTGATTACGCGCATGTAGTTGCGGATGGTGATTCTGTATTTCATGAACCACAGTATACAAAATAGGCCGGCGGGGTTACGAGCCGCCCGAACGCACGTTACACGAATGATATGGGGATGTGGGCTCTGAGCTTTGAGCTGTGGGCTTTGAGCTGTGGGCTTTGAGCTGTGGGCTGTGGGCTGTCAGCGGTGAGCTCTGAGCTGTGGGCTTTGAGCTGTGGGCTATGAGCTGTGGGCTCTGAGCTGTGGGCTTTGAGTTGTAGGCTTTGAGCTGTGGGCTGTGGGCTGTGGGGTGTGGGCTTTGAGCTTTGAGCTGTGGGCTGTGA
>CBFGYX010000313.1:0-3068 GCA_965653075.1 uncultured bacterium | reverse complement strand
ACCTGTCGCGCTGCAGAGCCGCGGATGACGCATTCACGAGCGAAGCGAGTAAATGAGGAATCTGTAACTGTCGCGCTGCAGAGCCGCGGATGACGCATTCACGAGCGAAGCGAGTAAATGAGGAACTTATATCTGTCGAGATAGGCACCTCATCAACTGAATCGTTCACGGGCGAAACGAGAGATGACTGCTCGCCGCACCAATCCATCATCACACCATCATTCTCAATTGAAGCCTCCGACTTCACTTAAACGGCTCCTCCCCATACTCATCCTGCTTCCGGTCGTTACGACGCTCGGATGTGGTGATGCTGATGATCCGGATGCTGAGCTCGATCGATGGAAGCAGAACCGTGCTAACCGGCTCGCCGAAGCCTGGGTATCGCTTGCGGGATTGTACTGGATTGATGGAGATCAGCTCTCGATCGGGAGCGGACCTGATAATGATGTCCGATTTCCTGAGGACGCCCCGCTACACATCGGCACACTGACACGTCGTGGCGAGGGAGCTGTCTTTACGGCGGCGGATGATGTGGAAGCCCGGGTCAGCGGCAGTGCGGCTCAGCAGGTGGAGTTAGCCACGGATCGAGTGGGAGATCCAACGGAGGTCACCGTCGGACCGTGGCGCTGGTACTTGATCGAGCGGCAGGGGCGGATCGCCCTTCGCCTGCATGATCAGCGCGCCGGCGATGCGTTCTCGCCGGCCGATCTGTCGTACTATCCCACTTCAGCCGACTGGCGCCTGGATGGCCGGTTTACTGCATATCCGGCGGATATGACAATCCCGGTCCCGACCGTTCTCGGAACCATCGAGGAGATGAGGACGCCGGGCTATGTCGAGTTTAACGTCGATGGCGGCGAACTCCGGCTTGATGTGCTGGAAGGCGGCGCCGACACGTATTTCGTGATGTTCGCGGATTCGACAAACCGGGTCGATACCTACGAGGCCGGCCGTTACCTGTACATCGATCATGAGGATGCCGACGGGCGCGTGTTACTCGATTTTAATAAGTCGTACAACCCGCCGTGCGCCTTTACTCCATACGCTACGTGCCCATTCCCGCCGGAACAGAACTATCTGCCGCTATCCGTTACCTCCGGTGAGAAGCGTTACGCGAAGAACGTGGCCGCAAGCCTCGGTGCTCGCTGATGCGTCCTTCCTCGGAATCTCATCAAACGGTTCGCGCATCGTTACGGCCGCTCCGCATCCTGCCGCATGGGCCCCTCGTTGACTGATCAGTAATACCTCGACCATCAAGGTACAGGGCATGACTGGTAAGGGCATGACTGGTAAGAGCGGCCGCAAGCACAGAACCTTAAACAACGGGCGTCTTCCGCGAGTCGTCATCATCGGCGGCGGGTTTGCCGGGCTCAACGCGGCGAAGGCACTGCGCAACGAGGCGGTAGACGTACTGCTCGTCGACCGGAATAACTTCCATAAATTCCAGCCGCTACTATATCAAGTTGCCACTGCGGGACTCGAGCCGGACGAGGTCGCGCGTAACTTGCGCGACTTCTTCCGTGGCGGGCGCAATATCGACGCTCATCTCGGCACGGTTCGAGACATCGATCTCGACAATAAGCGGCTGCACTTTCTGAAAGGCCCGGATGTCGAGTATGATTACCTGCTCGTCGCCCCGGGTGCCGTCACTACATATTTCGGCATTGAAGGCGCAGAAGATTACGCCTTTCCGATAAAGAACCTGTCCGACGCCATACATCTGCGCAATCACATCTTGCGTCAGTTTGAGCGTTACGATCGGGACGCCCGGTCGATAGGAGAGTCTGCGCTGCACTTTGTTGTCGTAGGTGGTGGGCCGACGGGCGTCGAGATTGCAGGCGCCTTAACGGAACTGTTCCTTGTTCTGCAGAAGGACTTCCCGCGGCTCGACACCTCCCGGGCGCGGGTCACGCTGATCGAGATGCTGCCGGGCGTCCTCACCAACTACCACGAGGATTCCCAGCAGTATGCGCTAAAAGTACTACGCGAACGCGGCGTTGACGTGCGTCTCGAAACAGCCGTGGAGGAAGTTGCCGAGGATCACATCCGCTTAAAAGGTGGAGAAATCGTCGAAACCCGGACGCTGATATGGGCGGCGGGCGTCGCTTCGAGTCCGCTTGTCGACCTGCTCAAGGTGGAACAGGGGAAAGGAGGCCGGGCGCGGGTCTCGGCGGATCTCAGTCATCCTGATCATCCGGAGGTTTTCATTCTTGGGGATGTGTGCGGCGAGATCGGAGATGAACGGATTGAATATCCCCAGCTTGCTCCGGTTGCCATCCAGCAAGGCCGGCATGCAGCGCAGCAGATCCTGAACGACCTGAACGGCGGGCCGCGAGAGACTTTCGTCTATAAAGATCGCGGCCAGATGGCGACGATCGGCCGAAATGCGGCTGTGGCCGAGCTCGCGTCCGGCAAGCGAATGACCGGCTTCGTGGCGTGGTTTCTCTGGGTGACGGTGCACATCATGCAGTTGATCGGTTTTCGAAACCGGGCGAATGTGCTCGTTAACTGGATGTACAACTACCTGACGTATGATCGCGCGGCACGGCTCATCCTTGACATCATAGCCGTTCCTGAAGAACTGCCGGAAGAGGTCGAAGACATCGACCGCCGCGTGCAGGAAACGCTGCAGGACATTGGGGATGAACGTCAGTAAATGGCCACGTTATGAGGTGGTCAATTGGATCGTGAGTGCCTATTTTCGGCCATCCTTCCCTCAATCGACTACCGCGGATAGCCGCTCCTGAGCTTTTGATGTTATTCAGGCGGGTCAAATTACCCGTGCTTTCCATCTTGCTGATTGCCTGCGCGCTGATCGTTGCGGCATGCGGCGCCTCGAATGATGTGAACGGCGTGGTATCCACGGTGGGCACGAATCCTGACGAAATCGATGGATATCGTGTCACCTTCCGCGGCGTCGTCAACGACACACTCACCGGCCGGGCGACATTTGGCCACGTATTCGACACCGGGACGGGCGTCACGAACGCCGTGATCGAGCTGGAGACGACGCAGGACTTTGCGGGTGGGCTTGTCATTGCAACAGGCGTCAGTGGCTTTGCAACCAT